>JAJAZK010000156.1 GCA_026785765.1 Rhodoferax sp.
CCCCGGCCCGCGCCCGGCCAACCGGGTCGCGGGCAGGCTCCAAAATCACGTCGTGGCCCGGAACACACACTTCGCGGGGCCCAGCGCGGCGCCCCCCACGGGCGAATCCCCTCAGGCAACCGTCGGTGCCGGGTCCGGCGCCACGGGTGGGGGCGAACTGCCCGGGCCACTGCCCGCCGCCGGCGTACGCGGGGTCCAGTCTTTGGGCGGGCGAGGCTCCTTGCCAGCAATGATGTCATCGATCTGGTCAGCGTCGATGGTTTCCCATTCGAGCAATGCCTTGGCCATCGCGTGGATCTTTTCCTGATTGTCTTCGATCAGTTTGCGCGCCTGCGCATATTGCTGGTCAATGATACGGCGCACCTCCGCGTCGACCTTTTGCATGGTCTGCTCGCTCATGTTAGTGGTCTTGGTCACCGAGCGGCCAAGAAAAACTTCACCCTCGTTTTCCGCATACACCATGGGGCCCAAGGCATCGGTCATGCCATAACGGGTCACCATATCGCGCGCAATCTGGGTCGCACGCTCAAAATCGTTGCTTGCGCCGGTGGTCATCTGGTGCATGAAGACCTCTTCGGCAATCCGACCGCCAAATAACATGCTGATCTGGTTGAGCATGAACTCGCTGTCGTAACTGTAGCGGTCCTGTGCCGGCAGGCTCATGGTCACACCGAGCGCACGGCCACGCGGAATGATGGTGACCTTGTGCACCGGATCACACTTGGGCAGCAACTTGCCGATCAGCGCATGTCCCGACTCGTGGTAAGCGGTATTGATACGCTCACTCTCCGGCATGACCATACTCTTGCGCTCCGGCCCCATCAGAATCTTGTCCTTGGCCTTCTCGAAGTCCTGCATTTCCACCACACGGGCAGCGCGCCGCGCCGCCATCAATGCGGCCTCGTTGCACAGGTTGGCCAGATCCGCACCCGACATACCCGGTGTACCCCGGGCGATCACGTTGGCACTGACGTCCTGCCCCAATGGGACCTTGCGCATGTGCACATTGAGAATCTGTTCGCGCCCGCGGATATCCGGCAATGTCACGTATACCTGCCGGTCAAACCGTCCCGGCCGCAACAGCGCCGAATCCAGGATGTCCGGGCGATTGGTGGCGGCGACAACGATCACACCGACATTGGTCTCAAAACCGTCCATTTCGACCAGCATCTGATTCAGAGTCTGCTCCCGTTCGTCGTTGCCGCCGCCCAGGCCGGCGCCTCGTTGGCGACCGACGGCGTCAATCTCGTCAATGAAAATGATGCAGGGCGCGTTCTTCTTCGCGTTGTCGAACATGTCGCGCACCCGCGCCGCACCCACTCCAACGAACATTTCCACGAAGTCAGAACCGGAAATCGAGAAAAACGGAACTTTGGCTTCCCCGGCGATGCCTTTGGCCAGGAGAGTCTTGCCAGTTCCGGGCGGCCCGACCAGCAACAGGCCACGCGGTATGCGCCCACCCAGTTTTTGAAAGCGCTGCGGATCCTTGAGGAAATCCACCACCTCCTTGACCTCTTCCTTAGCCTCGTCACATCCGGCCACGTCGGCAAAAGTCACCTGGTTCGTGCTTTCGTCCAGCATCCGCGCTTTGCTCTTGCCGAAACTGAAGGCTCCGCCCTTGCCGCCACCCTGCATCTGGCGCATGAAATAAACCCATACACCGATCAACAACAACATCGGACCCCAACTGACCAGCAGCGTCATCAGTAACGAGCCTTCTTCACGCGGCTTGACGTCAAACTTGACGCCGTTGGCAATCAAATCGCCAACCAATCCGCGGTCGAGGTAGGTGGCGGTGGTGCGGACCTTGCGCTCGTCCGTTGTCACGGCGATTATCTCGGTGCCACCCTGGCCCTCCTGGATGATCGCGCTCTTGACGCGCTTGTTGCGAACCTCCTCCAGGAAGTCCGAATAGCCAAGATAGCCGGCGTTGCTTGCCGTGCGGCCGTCGAACTGCTTGAAAACAGTGAACAGCACCAGGGCGATGACAAGCCAAACGGCGACTTTGGAAAACCATTGATTATTCAAGCGAAACTCCAATCACAAGGCCACATATAGACCGCATGTAGTTGCTGCTCATTTTAGGCGTTTCAAGTCGCGTGACCCGGATTTCCAATGTCTTCAACCGCAGTTGCGACATGGTATTGGCCAAGTGTGGGCATTCCGGCACATCCGTCTACCGGGCTAGTGGCGGCGGCTTGAGACCGATCCCGACAAGAAAGGTCTCGGACGACTTGTCGCGCGAGGCTTTCGGCTTGACCGGCTTTACGACCAGGAACGACTCCTTGAACAGCTTCACCAGTTGGCTGTAACCGCTGCCGTGGAAAACCTTCACGACCAGCGCACCCTGCGGCTTCATGTGATTCTGGCTGAACTCCAGCGCCAGTTCCACCAGATGCGTTATGCGCGACGCGTCGGCAGACTCAACCCCGGAAAGATGGGGCGCCATGTCGGACACGACCAGGTCGGCCAACCGCCCGCCCATGGCGTGCGCGAGTTGCTGGAGCACCACTGGCTCGCGGAAATCACCCTGCATAAACAGCGCCCCTTCCACCGGCTCCATGGGAAGAAGGTCCAGCGCGATGATTGTTCCATTCAACTCCCCGACCGCGGCGCCGCCGCCTACAGCCGTCTTTGGCGACATGCGATTGCGCACGTACTGGCTCCAGGCACCCGGCGCAGATCCCAGATCAACGACCAGATCGCCGGGTCGGATCAATTGCAGCGACTCGTCAATTTCCTTCAGCTTGTAGGCGGCGCGCGCGCGGTAGCCGTCGCGCTTGGCCATCTTGACATAGGGGTCGTTAATATGGTCGTTCAACCATGCCTTGTTGACTTTCTTGCTTTTGGTCTTTGTGTTCATATGCCTGTCCCAGGTTCCCCGCGCCGCATTCGCCAAGCCCGATAATAGAAGCATGCCCAAGATTCAACTCACCCCGGCCCAGCGCAAGGAACAGCGCGCCCTGGCGCACCACCTTGACCCGGTCGTTATGGTCGGCAATGACGGACTGACTGCAGCGGTACGCAAGGAAGTCGAATCCCCACTGGACGCTCATGGGCTGATCAAGATCCGGGTCTTCTCGGACGACCGGGCGGCACGGGAAACCTTGTTCAACAGCCTGGCCGACGACACTAATGCAGCCCCTATCCAGCACATCGGCAAACTGCTTGTGCTTTGGCGACCGATGCTGCCCAAGGAACCTACCGAAGCGCAAGAACGATTGCCTGGGCCGCGCGACGTCAAGGTGCTCAAGTACAGCAAACGTGGTGGGCAGCGTCCGGAGGTCAAAACCCTGCGCGTCCTGGGCAATCAGCGCCTCACACCCGGTGGTCAGGTCAAGCGCGCCAAACCGCGGCAGTCCAGCATCAAGAAACGCAGCCAGACCTGAAGTACCGCAGATCAGCGCCCAGGTCAGCGGTAGCTGACTGCCACGATCTCCAAGTGCCGCGTTCCCCCAGGGGCGACTACCTCTGCCGAATCTCCCTCTTCCTTGCCAATCAGCGCCCGTGCGATCGGGCTGCTAATGTTGACCAGGCCGAGTTTGAGGTCCGCCTCGTCTTCGCCGACGATTTGGTACGTCAGCTTCTCGCCTGAGTCTTCGTCCTCGAGCTCCACGGTCGCGCCAAACACCACGCGCCCGTCAGCAGCCAGCGCTGCGGGGTCGATAACCTGGGCCATCGACAGCTTGCTTTCCACTTCCTGTATCCGGCCCTCAATAAAGCCCTGCCTGTCCTTCGCCGCCTCGTACTCAGCGTTTTCGCTCAGGTCGCCCTGCGCACGCGCCTCCGCAATGGCGTTGATCACCCAGGGGCGGTCCACCGTTTTGAGCCGGTGCAGTTCAGCCTTGAGCTTCTCGGCTCCGCGCAGAGTAATCGGTATGGTGACCATGAACTGTTGAAGTGATGAGAGGGTCGAATCGCGCACCCACGGGATGGCGTTCAGGAGCAAAGAGTGCGGTGGATTATGCCGCGAGTCGGGAATGCAGCTCCTGGAGGGACACCACACCCAGGTCATCGAGGTACTTCATGCCCTCGACCGCCGCCTCGGCACCGGCAATAGTGGTGAAAGTGGTCACCCGCGCCAATAAGGCCGAAGTACGAATCTGGCGCGAATCGGCAATTGCATTGCGGCGCTCCTCTACCGTATTCACCACCAGCACAATCTCGTTGTTCTTGATCATGTCGACGATGTGCGGGCGCCCTTCTGTGACCTTGTTCACCACCTGGCACGCAATTCCGGCTTGCGTAATGGCACTGGCCGTTCCCTTGGTGGCGATCAGGTCGAAGCCCATGGCGAGCAGGCCACGTGCAACACCAACGGCGCGGGGCTTGTCGTTCTGCTTGACGGACACAAAGACCCTGCCAGCACGCGGCAACCTGGTGCCAGCGCCAAGTTGAGATTTGACGAACGCCTCGCCAAACGTGACCCCGGCCCCCATGACTTCGCCGGTGGACTTCATTTCCGGTCCGAGTATCGTGTCGACCCCGGGAAACTTCACAAAAGGAAACACCGCTTCCTTGACGCTGAAGTACGGAGGCGTCACCTCGTCCTGGATACCCTGCGCATCCAGCGACTGCCCGACCATGCAACGCGCGGCCACCTTTGCCAACTGAATACCCGTGGCCTTGCTTACGAAGGGCACGGTGCGCGATGCGCGCGGATTGACCTCCAGCACGAAGATCAGGTCTTGCAGCGCGCCATGGAAATCGCGCGACTGCTGGATCGCAAATTGCACGTTCATCAGGCCCACCACCTTGAGCGCGCGTGCCATGGCTGCGGTCTGTCGGCGAAGTTCGGCAGATGTCGCAACGGACAAGGAATACGGTGGCAGCGAACACGCGGAGTCACCACTGTGGACGCCGGCCTGCTCGATGTGCTCCATGACCCCACCAATGAAGACGCGCTCGCCGTCGCACAACGCGTCGACATCACATTCGATCGCATCGTTGAGGAAACGGTCCAGCAAAACCGGGGAATCGTGGGACACCTTGACCGCTTCGCGCATGTAGCGCTCCAGGTCCCGCTGCTCGTGCACGATCTCCATGGCCCGGCCACCAAGCACATAACTGGGACGCACCACCAGTGGGTACCCCAGGCCGGCGGCCTTCTCCAGGGCTTCGGGCTCGGTACGCGCCGTGGCATTCGGTGGTTGGCGCAGACCCAACGCGTGCAGCAGCTTCTGGAAACGTTCGCGGTCTTCTGCCGCGTCAATCATGTCGGGACTGGTGCCGATGATTGGAACCCCATTGGCTTCCAGGTCCAGTGCCAGCTTGAGTGGCGTCTGACCTCCGTACTGGACGATTACGCCCAGCGGCTTCTCCTTGTCGACAATCTCCAGCACGTCTTCCAGGGTTAGCGGCTCGAAGTACAAACGGTCGCTGGTGTCGTAATCGGTGGACACCGTTTCCGGATTACAGTTGACCATGATGGTCTCATAACCGTCTTCGCGCAATGCCAATGCCGCGTGCACGCAGCAATAATCGAACTCGATGCCTTGCCCGATGCGGTTAGGGCCGCCACCAAGCACCATGATCTTGCGATTCGAGGTCGGCTCCGCCTCGCACTCGTCCTCATAGGTCGAATACAGATAGGCGGTATTGGTCGGGAACTCGGCCGCACAGGTATCCACACGCTTGAAAACCGGCCGCACACCAAGCGCCCGCCGCCGCTCCCGGATCACCCGATCCGTGGTCTTCAACTGCCGCGCCAGGCGACGATCAGAAAACCCCTTACGTTTGAGGGCACGCAAGGTTGGCGCGTCCAGCACGTCGAGCGTCTTGGTCTCCAGCTCCAGCTCAATCTTGACGATTTCCTCGATCTGGACCAGGAACCAGGGGTCGATCTTCGTCAGCGCGAACACTTCGTCCACACTCATGCCCTGGGCGAACGCGTCGCCAACATACCAGATGCGCTCCGGTCCCGGCTCCCCAAGCTCCTTCTCCAGCACTTCGCGGTCCTGCGTTTTCTCATTCATGCCGTCCACGCCGACTTCCAGGCCACGCAGGGCTTTCTGGAACGACTCCTGGAAGGTTCGGCCGATCGCCATCACTTCGCCCACCGACTTCATCTGTGTCGTCAGACGCGCGTCGGCCGCAGGAAACTTTTCGAATGCAAAGCGCGGCACTTTGGTGACCACGTAATCAATGCTGGGCTCAAAACTCGCCGGGGTTGCACCACCCGTGATCTCGTTGCGCAGTTCGTCCAGGGTATAACCCACGGCAAGTTTGGCGGCGACTTTGGCAATCGGGAAGCCGGTGGCCTTGGAAGCCAGCGCCGACGATCGGCTCACCCGCGGATTCATCTCGATCACGATCATGCGTCCGTCTAACGGGTTGATCGCGAACTGCACGTTCGACCCTCCGGTATCCACACCGATCTCGCGCAAGACGGCTAGCGACGCATTGCGCATGATCTGGTATTCGCGGTCGCTCAGCGTCTGTGCCGGCGCTACCGTGATCGAGTCGCCTGTGTGCACGCC
>JAJAZK010000157.1 GCA_026785765.1 Rhodoferax sp.
CGTCGAGCCGTACCACGTCGGCGACGGTACCCAGGGCCACCAGTGGCAGCAGGGCGTCGAGCCGGGGCTGTGTGTCGACGCTGAAGAGACCGCGCTGGCGCAGTTCGGAGCGCAGCGCAAGCAGCACATAAAACATGACTCCCACACCGGCCAGCGCCTTGCTGGCAAAACTGCAGCCACCCTGGTTGGGGTTGACGATCACGTCGGCCTGCGGCAACTCGGCCGCAGGCAGGTGGTGGTCGGTCACCAGCACCTGCATGCCCAGTGCGCGGGCACGCGCCACGCCCTCGATGCTGGCAATACCGTTGTCCACCGTAATCAGTACGTCGGCGCCGCTGGCCTTGACGCGTTCGGCAATCTGCGCCGTCAGCCCGTAACCGTCGCGCACCCGGTCCGGAACGATGTAGCTGGCATGGTGTGCGCCGAGCGAGCGCAGGCCGCGCAACCCCACCGCGCAGGCGGTCGCGCCGTCGCAGTCATAGTCGGCGACGATACACAGGCGCTTGTTGGCTGCAATCGCATCGGCGAGCAGAACAGCCGCCGCTTGCGCGCCCAGCAAACCGGACGGTGGCAGCAGTCGCTCCAGGCCATTGTCGAGTTCCTCCAGCGCCGACACCCCACGTGCCGCGAACAGCCGCGCCAGCAATGGATGGACTCCGCCTTGCTCCAGCGCCCAAACGGCGCGCGGAGGAACGTCGCGCACGGTGATTTTCATAACTGGCTCCATAGCTGGCCGAGGGGCATGGGACGGACCCGCCCGAGCAGCCGCTGCATCAGACCGGCCCGAGCCGGGCCGAAGGTCAGCGCGTTGCGTGGACCGCACAGGGTCAGTCTGGTCGGCTGGCCGACTTCAACCAACTGGCGCAGTTGCTGGCAGGGGCCGCGGTCCACAGTTTCCCATGCCTGCTGCCAGCCTTCCAGGTCCTGCTGCGTTGCGGCGTGGCGCAGGGTGGAGACTTCTTGCAGCCCGTATTGCGGCTGCAGCAGCGCCATGGTCGGCAGTTTTCCGCAGCCATGGATCCAGAACGAGTTCACCGCCACCGCACCACGCGCCTGGCGCCGGTCGTTGACCGCGTGGGTGTAAAGCAGCATCTGCATCTCGTTTTGCAGGCGGCGCAGCGCAGGCTCCGCTGGCATCCACTGGCTGATGTCGTGGCCGACGGCGCGCTCCAGTGAGGCGCAGGCCAGATGGTCAAAGATGCTGGCGCGCGCCAGCCAGCGTGCGGCGTCATGGAACTCCAGCGTTATGCCATCCTGTTCGAAGTACGGTTGCATCGCCGCCAGCAGGGCGCGCGATTCGCTCTCCGGCAAGTCCAGACCGGCTGGGTCCACCAGCGTGATGTGGGCAGATCCGACGATCCAATGGGCAGGCGAAATCCAGGCCCAGGCGTCGTCGCCAGTAGCACGGCCGGCTTGCGCAAGCGCCAGCGCGGCCCAGGGTATGCAGCCGTCTGCTGCCGCAATGCCGTGGGCGCGCGCGCGCACCCGCTCTTGCGGTGGCGTCAAGGTGTCGGCCGAGCCGGTATCGGGCGCCCCGGGCTGGAGTTGTCGCAGCAAGGCTTGCAGGTTGGGCAGGTGCAGTTGCGGCACTATCGGCGTCGACGCGGACGGTTCCGGAGCTGCGAATGGAATCAGCAGGTGCATGGGCCTATTGTCCGGGATGCCACAATCGAGGCTGTCCATGCCTGCAACCCCTTTCCGGTCACCCTGCGCCTGATGCAACTGCCTTACGAACTGGTGTTGGGGTGGCGCTATACCCGTGCTGGCCGCACGACCCGGCGCAATGGCTTCATATCATTCATCTCCGGCGTGTCCATGCTGGGCATCGCACTGGGAGTGGCAGCGCTGATCATTGTGCTGAGTGTGATGAACGGATTTCAAAAAGAGGTACGTGACCGCATGCTGGGCGTGGTGTCGCATATCGAGATATTTGCGCCGGGCGGCGCAGCACTGCCCGACCTGGACCGCAGCCTGGCCGAGGCTGGCGAGAATCCGCAAGTCGTTGGTGTGGCGCCGTTTGTGGCCGCGCAGGGGCTGCTGGCGCGCGGCGAAGACATGAAAGCCACGCTGGTACGTGGGATCGACCCGGCACGGGAGCCGGACGTGACTGATTTCGGGCTGGCCTTGAAAAGTGCCGGCCTGGAGCGTCTGGTAGCCGGAGAGTTCGGCGTCGTGGTCGGTGGCGAGCTGGCGCGCGCCCTGGGTGTTCGGGTTGGCGACAAGGTGACGCTGATCACACCCAGTGGCCAGGTCACACCGGCTGGTGTGGTGCCTCGGCTCAAGCAGATGACCGTGGTTGGCCTGTTCGACTCCGGCCATTTCGAGTACGACTCGGCGCTGACACTGATGCACATGAACGATGCGGCACGCATCTACCGGCTGGAGGGGCCGACTGGCATCCGCGTGAAGCTGCGCGACCTGCACCAGGCGCGCGCGGTTGCCGCGGAGTTGGCCAAACGCATGACTGGCGACCTGCTGATCCGCGACTGGACCCGGCAGAACCGTAGCTGGTTTGCAGCCGTACAGGTCGAAAAGACCATGATGGCCATCATCCTCACGCTGATTGTGGCGGTGGCAGCGTTCAACCTGGTCAGCACGCTGGTGATGACGGTGACCGACAAGCGGGCAGACATTGCCATCTTGCGCACGCTGGGCGCCAGTCCGGGCAGCATCATGGCGGTGTTCGTGGTGCAAGGCGCAATGGTCGGCGTGATCGGTACCC
>JAJAZK010000158.1 GCA_026785765.1 Rhodoferax sp.
GACGGGCAGGGCATCGTAGGGCTGTCCTACCTGCCGACCTACTGCGACCACGCAGCTGTCGGCAAGGTCGACGGATTTGCCACACCCACGCTATACCAGCTCTCCCCGGTGGCAATCCGGGTCGACGCGCAAACCGGCTTCGCCCACCCGGCCATTGCGCTCGGACTTCCCGCACTGGCAACGGCCGCGCGCAGCAACGGCATCGCGGTGCTGGCTGTTGGCAATTCGTATTCCTGCGGGTCGCTCGGCTACTTTGTCGAGGAGCTGGCACAGGGAGGTCTGGTCGCGCTGATGACCGCGAACTCGTCCCCATTGATGGCTCCATCTGGCGGCAAGACCCCGTTTTTCGGCACCAACCCACTGGCATTTGCGGTACCGCGTGTCGGCCATCCGCCGCTGGTGCTCGACCAGTCGTCCAGCACCGTGGCCTGGGTCGCCGTGAACGACGCGCACCGGCGCGGCCTGCCGCTGCCACCGGGTTGGGCGCTTGACAAGGAAGGTCAGCCCACCAGCGACGCCGCAGCGGGCCTGGCGGGATCAATGGCACCGCTGGGCGGCTACAAAGGTGCCGGACTGGCACTCATGGTGGATGTGCTCAGCGGCGGGCTTACCGGCTCGCATTTCTCACACCAGGTATCGTCGTTTGGCTCCTGCGAGGGTGGGCCGACCCGCTGCGGGCAAATGCTGATTGCCTTGAATCCACAGATGCTGGGGGGTGATACATTCAGCGCCAAACTCGAAGCCATGCTACTGGCCATGTGCGAAACCCCCGCCGTGCGATTGCCAGGTGATCGCCGACTGCAGGCACGCGCCACGCATGGCCGCAAGATCCCGGTGCAGCAGGCAGACGTTGACCTGCTGACGCAGTACGGCGCGCAAGGCTCACCGTTGACGAAGCCAAATGCCTGAATCGCCTTCCACCACCGATACATCGAAACCGGAAAACCAACAGATGATTGACAGCAGCAAATCCGGCAGTCGCAGCAATACCTTCGAATGGCAGACCTGGCTCGTCATTGTGGCCGTGTACGTCTGCTGGGCCATGTTGATCCTGAACTACCGGGAATTGCCGTCAGTTGCGGCCAACGTGGCGCTGGTGCTTGTCACCAGCTGGTTCATGAGCATTCAACACGAACTGCTGCACGGCCATCCGACACGCAGCAAGCGGTTCAACCGCCTGCTCGGACTGCCGCCGCTGAGTGTCTGGTACCCCTATGACATCTACCGCGACAGCCACCTGGCGCACCACCGCGACGAACTGCTCACCACACCGGGCATCGACCCCGAGTGCAACTACGTGCCGGCGCAAGACTACCCGCAACTGTCGGCGGCGCGGCGCGCCGTCCACTGGTCGCTGCGCACGGTCCTTGGCCGCTTCCTGGTTGGGCCCGGTGTCACCATCGTCGAGGTCTGGGCCGACATCTTCAAAGGGCCACGCCAGCGCGGGATGGTGGCCGTACGCAGCTGGGCGCTGCACTTGGGCTTGCTGGTGCTGTTGTTATGGTGGGTGCAAGTGCAGTCGGGCATCACGCCGCTGCATTACCTGTTTGGCATCGCGTACCCGGCACTTGGTCTGGCAATGCTGCGTTCGTTTTACGAGCACCGCCCTGCAGCACTGCCCGCGCACCGCATCGCCATCAACGACGCCGCCTGGCCTTGGCGGCTGCTTTACCTGAACAACAACTACCATTCGGTTCACCATGCCTATCCGGGCCTGGCCTGGTACCGGATTCCCGCCGTCTGGCGCGCACAGCGCGAGGAATTCCTGCACGGCAACGGCAACTTCTACACGCCGGGTTATACAAAGCTGATCTGGAATCATGCATTCAAGCCGGTGGACTCGCCCATACACCCCGGATTCGACAACGGCAAACAGCCAACCCATGGTCCGTGAAGTACCTGGCCCCTTGGTTGCTTCACTGCCGATGTACCACAGCAACCCGGCGGCCGCAGAGCAACTGTGGGCTGGTCTGGCGGCACACCTGACCCAGGCCGGGGTGGCGGGCGTGCCGTTGAAACCCGCCTGGCCGGTTGACTTTCATGCGCATTGGCTGGAGCCGCGATTGCTGTTGAGCCAGGCCTGCGGCTACCCGCTGGTGATTGCGCTGGGCCACCAGGTGCGGGTGGTTGGCACCTTTCACTACAACGTGCCCGGCTGCAGCGGCGCGCTCCAACGCAGCCAGATCGTAGTGCGTGCGGACGATCCGGCCATTACATTGGCCGATTTTCGTGGCCGCTGCGTCGCTTTCAACGCCACCGATTCGAACTCGGGCTACAACAGCCTGCGCGCCGTGGTGGCGCCACTGGCAAAACATGGACGCTTCTTCGGCAGCAGGTTGCAGACTGGCACGCACCTGGATTCGATCAAGGCGGTGCGCGACGGGCGCGCTGACATCGCTTCCATCGACTGTGTGAGCCTGGCGGGATTCGCCCGCTACACGCCCGAGGTGGTGCAGGGTGTCCGTGTCCTGATGCTGTCCGACGCGCACCCCAGCCTGCCGCTCATCACCGCGGGCGACACCGACGACGCCACGCTGGCGACGCTGCGCAGCGCACTCGCGACCATGGTGCGTGATCCGGCGTTGACCGAAGCCCTCGAAGCGTTGTTCATCACCGGCTTCGAGCCGCTGGACTTTTCCGACTACCGGCCCTGCCAGGCGATGTACGACACCGCGATGGCGCTGGGCTGCCCAACGCTGTAAGCGCTTGCACGCAGGCTGAGCACCGATGCCCGCCGTCGCTGCGCCACAAGCTGTGTGGACCACGGTGTGGTCGGCCGCAGAACTCGAAGCCAACCGCCAAGGCCTGTATCAAGCGCGGTTGCAGCGCGTGCGCGACACCATGCGGCGCACCAACATGCCGGCGCTGCTGGTGATGGATGCAAACAACATCCTGTATGCCACGGGCGCGCGCAACATGACCATCTTCTCCCTGCGCGCGCCGTCGCGTTACCTGCTGCTGTTTGCGCAGGGGCCTGCGATCCTTTATGAATACGGCGGCTGCGAACACCTGTCTGTCGCGCTGTCGACGCTGGACCGGATCGTGTCGGCGATCAACGTCGGTTACCTCGGAGCCGGCGGCGACATGGAGAGCGCCTGCCGCCGTTTTGCGGCCGAGATCACAGCGACCATCCGAGCCGTCGATCCGACCGTTGATTGCATCGGCGTCGATCGCTTTCCTTTCATGGCCATCGATGCGTTGCGCCACGCCGGTCTGCGATTACGCGACGCCGATGAAGTGTTCATTCCCGCGCGCTCGACCAAGCTGCCTATTGAAATTCCCTATCTGCGCGAATCGCTGCGGCGCGTGCAGGAAGGCGTGCATAGGCTGGAACATGCCATCGCGCCCGGCCGCAGCGAAAACGAGGTTTGGGCCCAGCTGTGGTTTGACCTGATGCAAAAAGACGGTCAGTTCCTCACAACACGGCTATGCCAGAGCGGGCCACGCACCTTTCCGTACTATCAGGAGGCTGGCTCCCGAGTGCTGCAAGCGGGGGACTTGTTGTGCCTGGATACCGACGCGATGGGGTTCGAAGGGTACGCCGCCGACCTTTCGCGCAGCTTTCTGTGCGGTGACGGTGCGCCCAGTGCCGCCCAGCGCCAGCTCTACCAGCTTGCGCAGGAAAACCTGGTGGTCAATGCTGCCTTGTTGGCGCCGGGCCGATCTTGGCGCGAATTCGCCGAGCGCGCCTGGCCTTACCCGGACGAATACCGCCCCTGGCGCTACGGCCTGATTGGCCACGGCCTGGGTCTGGCCGGCGAGTTTCCGAACATCCC
>JAJAZK010000159.1 GCA_026785765.1 Rhodoferax sp.
CGACCCTGGAAAACGTGGCGCGCCTGTACGAACGCATCATCGTGCCCGGCGTGCACCGTGCGTCCAGTATCAAGGCCGCAGAAGCGGCCAAGGTGATCGAGAACACCCAGCGCGACTTGAATATCGCCTTGATGAACGAGCTGTCCATCATCTTCGACAAGATGGGCATCGACACCACCGAGGTGCTGGAGGCGGCCGGCACCAAGTGGAACTTTCTCAAGTTCAAGCCAGGGCTGGTGGGTGGTCACTGCATTGGCGTAGACCCGTATTACCTGACCCACAAGGCGGAGATGCTGGGCTACAACCCGCAGGTGATTCTTGCCGGGCGGCGCATCAACGACGGCATGGGCAAGTTCATTGCCGAGCAGACCATCAAACACATGATTGCCGGCGGCAGTTATGTAAAAGGTGCCAAGGTGAACGTGCTGGGCCTGACCTTCAAGGAGAACTGCGGCGACCTGCGCAACTCCAAGGTCGTCGACATCATCAACGAGCTCAAGACCTACGGTGTCGAAGTGTTTGTAACCGACCCGCAGGCGAGGTCAGACGAAGCGATGCACGAATACGGGGTTCCGCTGTTGCCTTGGGAGGAACTGCCGCGCGCCGACGCCATCGTCGCCGCGGTGGCGCACAGGGAGTACGCCGCGCTGACCGTGGATGACTTCGGGAAAAAACTTGTAAAGGGTGGCGCGTTCATCGACGTGAAGGCGGCGTTCGACGCCAAGTCAATCCTGGATGCCGGCTATAAGTTGTGGCGCCTCTGAGCAGATAGGGCCGAACCAAGTCCCTCCCGCTATCGAAACAATTTCGTGCGCCTGCACCTCCGTCAACCAGACGTAAGCTGACCGTCCGCCTCCGCACGCCGATTGCGCCGAACCCGGACGTCTTTGGCAAGCAGATTGCAGTAGCAATAAAAGTTAACTTGGTTTTATGAGGGCGCTGATTATGGGAAATCAACTCGAAATGTTGGAAGCCTTTGAAGTGCCTGATGAGTTTGAGTCGGAGCTGCAGGCTTCCCTAATGGAAGCAGACCGCGGCGAGACCATCACGATAGCCGAGTTGCAACCTGGCACTGGCGCCCGCTCCAAGGTTGGCTCGTGCCTGCCACGATCTGAACCGGTTGTTGGCATCCGTGCGGCGCCGTAACTACGCGATTTGTAATACCAACTCGCGGCCGCATGCTTGAGCGTACTTCCTGAGCGTGGCCAGCGAGGGCGAGTGTTTGCTGGTTGCAAGCCTTCGGCGTCGGCTGAGCGCCAACGTTACGCGACTGAAAATTTATCGGAGTGCACGTGCCGCAGAAAGTAAGAGATCTTGTTGTTGAGCTTCAGCACGCGGGTTTTGTAAATCGCGGTGGCAAAGGAAGCCATCGAAACTTTGTTCATCCGAGCGTGTCGAAACCAATCACAATATCCGGGTCGCTTGGGGATGATGCAAAATTTTTACCAAATCCGCGCCGTAAAACGAAGCATTGAGGAGTCAAAATCATGAAAGAGAGCGCTAGATACGCAAAAATTGTGGAGTGGTCTGAAGAAGACGAGTGCTTTGTTGGTAGCTCCCCTGGTCTGGTCTACGGTGGTTGTCACGGATCTGATGAAAAAGCAGTTTTTGGTGAACTGTGCCAAATCGTCGAAGAAGCCATTGCCATTTACCACCAAGATGGAAAGTCGCTGCCGCCATCAACCGCTGGTCGTGACTACGCCAACAAGATGCAGAACATCGCCTGACAGGCACTTAAATTTGCGGCTTCCGGCCTCGACGACAGGGTGTTGACCCTCGAAGCCGCGTGACACAGGGTCGTCCCAAGCCCGTCTCCTTATCGAAACAATTTCGTGCGCCTAACCCCTGATCAAGTTCACGCCATACGCCAGAATGCACAGCGGGTACTGGGCGAGGGCGCGCGAGTCAGCGTGTTTGGATCCAGGGCGCTGGATGACCGCAAGATCGACATCATCCTCAAAGACGCCAACACACCACGGGCCCGCATTTTTGTAATTGCCAAACGGACAGGAGTGCTGCTTTGACCTTGCCGGTTGACAACCGCCCGCATGTGGTCCACGTCATGTACCGTTTCGACACCGGCGGCCTGGAAAACGGCATCGTGAATCTGGTCAACCATATGGCGCCGGAAGCATACAGGCACACTATTCTGGCGCTGACGGAGGTGACTGAGTTTCGGCATCGAATTCACCGCAAGGACGTCGATTTCATTGCTCTGCACAAACCGCCTGGCCACGGTGTCTGGCAATACCCTAAACTTTACAAGTTGTTCCGCCGACTACGGCCCCACATCGTGCATAGCCGCAACCTCGCCGCATTAGAGGTACAGGTTCCCGCGTGGGCAGCCGGGGTGCCGGTTCGCATCCATGGGGAACACGGGCGCGACGTGGGGGATCTGGACGGCAGCAATGTCACTTACCAGCGTGTGCGACGCTTCTACAGGCCCTTCGTCCACCACTACATGGCCCTGTCACGCGACCTCGCGGACTATCTGGTGCACAAGGTCCACGTACCGAAGGATGCCATCACGCAGGTCTATAACGGCGTTGACACAGGGCGGTTTTGCCCGGCACCGGATGGTCCACAACCCATAGAGGGTTGCCCGTTTGACCCATCGCGACAGTGGCTGGTCGGTACGGTTGGCCGCATGCAGGCCGTGAAGGACCAGGTCATGCTGGCCCGTGCATTTGTTCAAGCCCTGGTTCTGGCGCCCGACCTTAAAGCGCGACTGCGGCTGGTCATGGTGGGGGAAGGCCCGTTGCGCGCGCAGGCACAGGCTGTGCTCGATGCAGCAGGCGTTGCTGACTTGGCGTGGCTGCCCGGTGAGCGCAACGATGTGGCCGACGTCATGCGCGGCCTGCACGCGTTTGCCTTGCCGTCCCTGGCCGAGGGAATATCGAACACGATTCTGGAGGCCATGGCAAGTGGCCTGCCAGTGGTTGCCACTGCTGTGGGTGGTAACGCAGATCTGGTCGAGGCAGGTAAGACTGGGTACATCGTGCCCGCTGCCGATCCAAACGCCATGGCGCAGCATCTGGTCGGTCTTTGCTCAGGCCCGGAACATGCCCGCGCCATGGGCGAAGCCGGTCGCCAGCGCGTTTTGGCCCACTTCAGCATGCAGGCGATGGTGGACACTTATCAGGGTGTGTACGATCAGCAGATGCAACGCGTACGCTCCCACAAACAAGGCCACTGAACAGCATGTGCGGAATCACCGGAATCTTCGAAACCCGTGGCGGCAGCGACATCAACCGCGCCGTGCTCCAGCGCATGAACGATTCGCAGGTACATCGTGGCCCGGACGAAGGCAGCCTGCATATCGAGCCGGGGGTCGGGTTCGGCCACCGCCGCCTGTCCATCATCGACATCGCTACTGGCCAGCAGCCGCTGTTCAACGAAGACGGCTCGGTGGTGGTGATCTTCAACGGCGAAATCTACAACTACCAGCAATTGATTCCCGAGCTGCAGGCGCTGGGCCATGTGTTCCACACCAAGAGCGATACCGAGGTCATCGTTCACGCCTGGGAGGCCTGGGGCGCCGACTGCGTCAAGCGTTTCCGCGGCATGTTTGCGTTTGCGCTGTGGGACCGCAACCAGCAGACCTTTTTCATGGCGCGCGACCGGATGGGCGTCAAGCCGATGTACTACGCGCTGCTGGACGACGGGATGCTGTTGTTCGGGTCAGAACTGAAGTCCGTTCTGGCGCACGGTGGCCTGCGGCGCGACATCGACCCGATGGCTGTGGAAGAGTACTTCGCCCTGGGATATGTGGCAG
Source organism: Rhodoferax sp. (assembly GCA_026785765.1). Lineage (GTDB taxonomy): Bacteria > Pseudomonadota > Gammaproteobacteria > Burkholderiales > Burkholderiaceae_C > CAISIP01. The sequence continues at coordinate 3,776 of JAJAZK010000159.1, forward strand.
AGCCGCGCACCATTTTCAAGCAGGCGTTGAAGCTGCCCCCCGCCCATACCTTGGTGATGCGCCGGGGCGACCGCCTGCCAAACCCGAAGCCGTACTGGGACGTGCGGTTCACGCTGGACGCGAAGATCGGCGATGCCGAGGCGTGCGAAGAGCTGACCGCCAGGCTGCGTGAATCGGTGCGTCTGCGCATGATCGCCGAGGTGCCGTTGGGCGCCTTCCTGTCCGGCGGCGTCGACTCCAGTGCGGTGGTCGCCATGATGGCGGGGCTGTCTGAGAGCCCCGTCAACACATGCTCCATTGCATTTGATGACCCGGCATTTGATGAAGCCGCATTTGCGCAGAAAGTGGCGCAGCGCTACCACACGAACCATCGGGTGGAGACGGTGATCAGTGACGACTTCGATCTGATCGACACATTGGCGCACCTGTACGACGAGCCCTACGCCGACAGTTCGGCGATTCCGACGTACCGCGTCTGCCAATTGGCGCGCAAGCATGTCACGGTAGCGCTTTCCGGGGACGGCGGTGACGAGACGTTCGGTGGTTATCGACGTTACAAACTGCACTTGCTGGAAGAACGCCTGCGCTCAGCGCTTCCATTGGGATTTCGTCGCCCGTTGTTTGGCGCACTGGGCCGCATGTACCCCAAGGCAGATTGGGCGCCCCGCATGTTCCGCGCCAAGACCACTTTTGAGGCACTTGCGCGGAACTCCGTAGAAGCCTATTTCCACAGCTTGTCCCTCATTCGGGATGCGGACCGTACGCGCCTCTACAGCGGCGCGTTCAAGTCTGAACTTGGTGGATACAACGCCCGCGAAGTTTTTACCCGTCATGCGGCGAACGCGAATACCGAAGACCCGTTGGCACTGATCCAGTACATCGACATGCACACCTACCTGGTGGGAGACATCAATACCAAGGTGGACCGCGCCAGCATGGCGCATTCGCTGGAGGTGCGCGAGCCGCTGATGGACCATGAGATCGTAGAGTGGCTTGCGACGCTCCCATCGTCCGCCAAGATGCGTGGCGGCGAAAGCAAGTTTCTGCTGAAAAAGGCGATGGAACCGCATTTGCCGCAGGACGTCCTGTATCGGCCGAAGATGGGTTTTGCGGTGCCGCTGGCGCGCTGGATCCGGGGGCCGCAGCGCGAGCGGGTGCGGTCATCGCTGCTCAAGGGCCCGCTGGCCCAGACCGGCTGGTTCGATCTGGCAACTGTGCGTCGGCTGGTCGAGCAACACGAAAGCGGGGCACGCGACCACAGCACGCCGTTGTGGACGCTGCTGATGTATGACGCGTTTTTGCGCAACATGTCCGGGGAAACAGGGTCCTTGGCAGAGGCCCCTTGAGCGCATGAAGATTCTCTACCATCACCGTACCGCTTCGCGAGACGGCCAGTCCACACACATTGATGAAATGATCCGCGGCCTGCGTGCCGAAGGTCATAGCGTGATTGAGAGTGCGCCACAGGTGGCGAAGGACAACGGCACTGGTGGCAGCTCTGGCTGGGTTGGTCGGCTCAAGACCGTTTTGCCGCGACAGATTTACGAGCTGGCGGAACTGGCCTACTCCTTGTCCGCTTACCAGCGCATCGCGGCTGCGATCAAGCAAGTGCGCCCAGATGGGATTTACGAGCGCTACAACCTCTATCTTTTGTCTGGTATCTGGGCCAAGAAGCGTTTTGGCCTGCCGTTGATTCTGGAGGTGAATGCGCCAATGGCGCTTGAGCGTCGCCAATACGGTGGCTTGTCGTGGCCTCGTCTTGCGGATTGGGCTGAGTTGTATGTATGGAAGCAGGCGGATGTCCTGCTGCCGGTGACACAGGTGTTGGCTGACTACATGGTGGCCGCTGGCATCGACGCGTCCCGCATCACTGTGATACCGAACGCGATAAATGAAGAGCACTATCGCAAACTACCCACCAACATCGAGGCCAAGGAACACTTGGGACTGAGCGGCCGCCTCGTGGTCGGGTTTACCGGCTTTGTTCGCGAATGGGACCGATTGGATCGCATCATGGCGTGGGTTGCCTTGCGGGCGACTCAGTACAACCCACACTTGCTGGTAATTGGGGATGGGCCTGCCCGTGTCGACATCGAGGCCAGCGCGGCTCGTCTCGGCGTAACCGATCGCCTCAGCTTTACGGGTGCGGTACCCAGGGAGCAAGTACCTGGCCTGTCGATGGCTTTTGATATCGCTTTGCAAACCGCATTGGTGCCGTATGCCTCGCCGCTATGTTTGTTCGAATACCTGGCGCTCGGAAAGTCTATCGTGGCACCGGACCAGCCTAATCACCATGAGATTCTTACTGCGGGTGTGGACGCAGTTTTTTTTGGCCCGGACGACCCGGCAGGGATCGAAAAAGCGCTCGATGCATTGTGTCAGGACGGAGAATTGCGCGTTCGAATTGCGGCCAACGCGCCCGTGGTGATAGTCAGGAAACAACTCACATGGCGCCAGCATGCGCGCAAAGTGGTCGGGTTATTTGAGCGGATCAATGCTGAGCGATCAGCGCGTCCTCAGCAAGCGCTTTGAGTCGTGCGATAGAGGTCCAATTGCGTTCGAACAAGATCCGCATACTGACTTTCACCACGCTCTACCCCAGCAGCGTGCGTCCGGGCCATGGCATCTTCGTGGAAACACGTCTGCGCGAACTAATGGCAAGCGGACAGGTGGACGCTCGGGTGATTGCGCCCGTGCCATGGTTCCATTCCACGCATTCGCGGTTTGGCGAGTACGCGCGCATGGCCCGGACCCCCAGGCGCGAGATGCGCAACGGGCTTGACGTGCAGCACCCGCGGTATTTCCTCCCACCCAAAATCGGCATGACTATCGCACCCTTCAGTCTCGCACTCGGTGCCATGTCGGCTGTTCGTCGGCTGATCAAGGAAGGTTTTTCCATCGACCTGATCGACGCGCACTACTACTACCCGGACGGAGTCGCGGCGGCTATTCTGGCGCAGCGTTTCAATCTTCCCTTCACCGTCACTGCGCGTGGAACGGACGTCAACCTGATAGCCAGGTTGCCGATCACTGGTGGCTTGGTGCGCTGGGCTGCCAAGCGAG
>JAJAZK010000160.1 GCA_026785765.1 Rhodoferax sp.
CCATTGCCGTCTGCCACAAACACTATTTTTGCCGCCGCCAGCCGTTCCAACGCCGCCGTTGCCCGTTGCGGAATGCTCCCGCTCGGATACTTCAACAAGAAGGCATGGAGTTACCCGGCGTTGTTTCTGTCGCTGAACTGGTCTCAGGCGGCGCATGGAGCGCCTGAGACCGCCGTTTTCCACCTGCGGGGCGATACGTCCCGCACCGCTGCAGGCGCCGAGCGCGATCGCATTGCCCCGCATTTTGCTTTACTCGCGCAGCATCGCCTGCGGGTTTCCTCTGTCGGTCGTCCCAAACTTCATTCGGATTGCGGCGGCGCGTGGGAGCGTCCCCAGCGGACGCGGGACCAGATACGCTCATGCAGGTAATAACTCACCAGCCCGACTGCGGTGAGTAATCCCGACAGTCCCATTCCCTGTCGCCAGTCGCCCATCACGGCATAGTTGATGAACGACATGACGACAAAACCGATCAATTGCCAGGTGCAGGCTTTCGTGAGCAAGCGCTTGTTGTTTTCCATGCAGTGATTTTGAAATGCCGACCTGGCGTGAATCAACGTGGAGCTTGTGCAAGAATCTCCATTAAACGTGATTGTCATCACGTTTAAACACTTTGGTCACGAGCAATGGAAAGAACCTCAAAATCACAACGTGCCTTGATGTTCCGGGAGCGTCTGTCCGAAGCCATGCTCGAGCGCCAGCTCAACCGCACCACACTGGCCGAACGCAGCAACGTGGACCGCTCGACGGTGTCGCAGTTGCTGGGCGAACACCAGGTGCGCCTGCCGTCCGGCCATGTGGTCGCGGAACTCGCGACCGCGCTGGGCGTGACTACCGACTGGCTGCTCGGCTTGACCAGCAACACCTTGTCCCCAGGCGAGATCCTGCGCGAATCGCTGGAGGTCGCACAGGCCAGCGCGGCGCCGGCCGATGCCAATATCGAACGTTGGCTGACGGAATCCGCCGGTGCCAAGATCCGCAGTGTGCCCACGACGCTGCCGGAGTTCATGAAGACGCAGGCGGTAATGGAACTTGAATATGCGTCCTACCGCGGCAAGTCACCGGAGCAGGCCATGGCCAGCAATGAGGCCCGGCTGAACCTGAACCGCGTCACCGGCATGGACCTTGAACTGGCTGTACCTCAGCAACGGATGGCGACGTTTGCAAGGCGCGACGGCATCTGGTCGGCGTTGTCGCCCGAACAGGTACGCGAGCAGCTATTGCAGATGGCCGACCTGTGCGAAGAGCTGTATCCGAGCACCCGCTTGCATCTGTACGACCTCGCCCAGCAGTTCAGTGCACCGGTCACGGTGTTTGGCCAGCGCCGCGCGGTGATCTACATCGGCAGCGCCTATTTCGTGTTCAACACGCGTGAACATATCGAGACCCTGACGCGGCATTTCGACCAGCTGGTGCGCAATGCCAGCGTGCTGAGCCACGAGACCGCGCGCTGGCTGCGCGACTTGGCCGGGACGGCGGCCTGAACCAACCCCACAGCGACGGGCCAACCGCAGGAGCTAAGGATGGCGCCATCTATTTCTTGTGCAAACCTGGCTGCTGCGCCGACTCGGCAGACAGCCGTGTCTTCTCCTTCATGAAGGCATCCATCTGGTCGGCGATTGCATTGTCCAGCTCAAACCGATCTTGGCCGCAACCTCCTTCATCTCCGGATTGCGGTTGAGCTGCGCCCACAGGTCGGACAATCGTTTGCGCACTTGCGGCGACGTCACGCTGGAAGCTTCACGGCAATGATGGCGAAATCGACGTGGGCCAGGCGCTGGCCAAGCTTGGCATGGTGATGCGGGCGGAGCGGTATGTGCCACGCTACCTGCGCAGTGGTCGCCTGGTCCAGTCTGTACGACTGGTCAACGCCGCCAATGGATGTCCACGCCGTTTATCCTCAGCGCCAGCAGGTGTGTCAACCGCCATCCGTGCGATGGTGTGTGACCAGCCTCGCACAGATCATGTAGTTACAAGGCTCGGGGTTGCAGCTTGGCTGCCACGACGATTTCGTGCGGCTGCAAACGCCGCGACGACGATTTCGTGCCGCTACATGCACGGCCACGAATAAATTTCTGGCTGTCAGGCTTACAGTAACGCCGGCAGCCACAGGCTGATGGCGGGAAAAAGGGTCAGCAGCGCCAACAGCACCAGGTCGGCCACGATAAACGGCATCACCCCGCGGTAGATGGTGCGCAGCGGCACATCCGGGGCCAGGCCGTGCAGCACAAAGACGATGATGCCGATGGGCGGAATAATCATGCCAAGCTCGATCACCACCACGTTGACGATGCCCCACCACACCACATCGTAGCCAAGCTGCTCGATGACAGGCAGCACAAAAGGCAGCGTGATCAGCATCGCCGCTATCTCGTCGAAGACCGCGCCCAGGATCAGGTACGCCAGCAGCAGCACAAAGATGATCGCCACTGGCGGCATGTTGAGATGTCCGATCAGGTCGATCAGTGCCTGCGGAACCCGTGCCAGCGTGATGAAGTAGGTAAACACCGAGGCACCGATGATGATGACGTAGATCATTGCCGTTGCGCTGGCGGACTCACGCACGCCGACCCACACGTTGGCCCACCGCATTTTGCCGCGCACCAGCGCGAACACCAGCGACAGCACTGCCGCCACCGAGGCGGCTTCGTTGACGGTGAACACGCCGCTGTAGAGACCCGCAAACACAGACACCAGCAGCAGCAGCACTGGTGCCGCCCGCTTCAGCGCCGCCAGACGCTCGTCCCAGGGAATTCTGGCCGCCAGTGGCGCGATGCCGGGCTGCAGTCTGACCTGGACTGCGATGGCGATCAGGTTCAGCGTGATCGCCAGCAAGGCCGGTACCAGCGCGGCGATAAACAGGTCGAAGATGAACGCCTTGGCCACGATGCAGTAGAGGATCATCACGATCGACGGCGGTATCAGCGATTTCAGCGCGCCGCCCGCCGCAATGGTGCCCGTCGAGAACGCGTCTGCGTAGCCACGCTTGCGCATCTCCGGCAGCGCCGCTTTGGCAAAAGTCGCGGCAGTGGCGGTGGAAGAGCCGCAGACGGCGCCAAACGCAGCGCAACCGCCGATGGTGGCATAGGCCAGACCGCCGCGGCGATGGCCCAGAAAACTGGCAGCCACGTTGTAGATATCGGTCGAAAAACCAGCCGCCGTGGCAAAGGTACCCATCAACAGGAAAAGCGGTACCGTGGCCAGGTCTACGCTGGACAGCAGGCCCGAGGGTTCGCTGGCCAGCAGCGTCAATGCCGGTCCCCAGCCGGCCTGCAATGCATAGCCGGTGATACCGACGATGATCATCGCAAAACCAATCGGGATCTGCGCAAAAATCAAGGCAAACAGCGCAACTAGCCCAAGGCCGCCAATCGCGAGTGCACTCACGCTTGGGCCCTTGGAGAGCACGCGGTGCAATGTCTCACGGAACCAGCACCCTTTTGGCGTGTTCGAAACGGCCCAGGCAGCGCCCCAGTTCCAGCGCGAGCATGATCAACTGCACCAGCACCGCGCACCACAGGATGGCTGCCACGCCGTACCAGAATGGCGCAGTGGGTATCTTCAGAACCCAGGTGGTTTCACCGGCGCGCGCCATCTTGCCGGCAAACACCGTGAACTGCCACGCAATGGCAGTAACCACAACGGCGACGGCCAGCGCAGCAAGCGCATCGAGTACTTTGGCTGCCTGTGGGCTCAGGAACGACTCCGCGAACCGGATGGTGATATTGCCGCGCTCCATCAGGCCGACCGGAATGCAGGACGACACTGCCAGCGCAATCGCCAACGCGCCGACGTCGCGCACGCCTTCAATCGGCTGGTTCAGCAACCAGCGCGCCAGACCATCGGCCAGCGTCATTAGTGCCAGAAACATCAGCGCCGCAAGGCCAAGTCCGGACAAGGCGCGTGTCGCCGCCAGTCCGCTCCGTTCAAGCCATTGCAAGCCGGGGCTGGAACGCGCCGACCTGGGGTCGCTCTGCATCCCTAGCGCCCGGCACGGACATTGGCAATCTCTGCTTCGACCAGGCCGAGCAACTCCTTGTTGCGGGGGCTCTTTGCGGTCCAGGCGTCAGTGACGGACTTGAAGGCGGGTTGCATCGCATTCAGGTCGGCCTGCGGCTGAAACACCACCGTGCGCTTGGGGTCGGCCTGCAATTGCTTGATCACCGAGTCGTTGTAGGCGCCGACATGTTCGTTGAAACGCGCTGCGGTCCAGTCGCCGCTGTACTTGCGGATCACGTCCTGCGAGGCCTTTGGCAGGCTGTCGAACTTCTTGCGGTTCATCAGGATGGTGAGCGGCACGACGCCCAGGCGGGTGAAGTAGTGCGCGCTGGTGACGCGCGAGACGCCGAAGTCCACCAGCGGCGCGGGGTGCAAGGTGGTGCCGTCAATCGTGCCGCGGCTGATGGCCTCGGGCACCTCGGTTATTGGCATGCCGATCGGTACCGCCCCCAGCGCCTTCATGGTTTCGCTTTCCATGGCGCCGGAGGTACGGATCTTCTTGCCCTTGATGTCTGCAATCGTGTTGATCGGGGTGCGCGCATGCAGGCTGTACGGTGCGGTGCCGAACAGGCCGATGGCGAAAAACTCATCGTAGCCCTTGATCTTGCCCTGATTGACCATGCGCGTGAACACCAGCGTGGCTTCCCTCAAATCGCGGAACAGTCCCGGCAGCTCAAAAACTTCGTTCTCCTGAAACCGGCCCGGTGTGTACGACGCAATGATCCAGCCGATGTCGGCAACCCCGTCAAGCACCATCTGCGCCTGCTGCAACGGGCTGCGCCCCAGTGCGCCGTTGGGGAACAGCTCGATCTCGAGCGCACCGTTGGAATCCTTGTTCACGGCCTCGGCAAACGGCTTGAATACGTTCAGGTACGTCACCTCCTTGTCCGGGGAAAAGATCGAGAATTTCAGCTTGACCGGAGGAGTCTGGGCAAAAGCGGAATGGGACATGCACAAGACGGCCAGCAAGAGCGGCGTCGTGAAGCGGCGAATGATGTTCATGGGTTTGTCTCCTTGGTTGTAGATCAGGCGCCACGGCCGGGAGCCGAGGCGCAGGGCTGCTCAGTCTTGTACGATGCGGTTTTGCAAAATGCCGACCTTGTCGATTTCGATCTCCACCGTGTCGCCCGGCACCATCCACAGGGGCGGTGTGCGTTTTGCGCCAACGCCACCGGGCGTCCCGCTGACGATGACGTCCCCGGGCAGCAACTCGATGAAGGCCGATATGTAGCGCACCAGCGCCGGAATCTTGAAGATCATCTGCTCGGTCGTGGCGCGCTGCACTTCACGGCCGTTCAGCCGGCCCGTCAGGGTCATCACGGTATTGGGCGGAATTTCATCGGCCGTGACCATCCACGGACCGAAGGCGCCGGTAGCGGCAAAGTTCTTGCCAGCGGTAAATTGGGAAGTGTGGCGTTGCCAGTCGCGCACGGAGCCGTCGTTGAAACAACTGTAGCCAGCGACATGGCTCCATGAATCATCGGCCGAAATGCGTCGCCCGCCCTTGCCGATGATCACCGCAATCTCGGCCTCGTAGTCAAAATGCGTGCTTTCCCGTGGCCGCAACATGGGCTGGTTGGCGCCGACCTGTGAACCGGCGAAGCGGATGAAAAGTGTAGGGTTGTCGGTCTTGTCGCGGCCCGACTCCACGCGGTGCTCCTCGTAGTTCAGGCCGACGCAGATGATTTTGTCCGGATTCGGGATCACCGGCAGCAGGTGCAGATCGGCCAGTTGGTAGTCGGCGTCTGCACCAGCACAGGCCTTTTTCGCCTCACTGAGCGCGTTTGCAGTCAACAAGGCACGCAGATCCGGATACCGGGCTCCAATTCTGTGGCCCAGATCGATAACTCCCTGTGCGGTGACAACGCCATAACTGGCACTCCCTGCGGCTCGGTAACTGGCTAGTTTCATGAATCTCCTTCGCTGGAACCCGGATGAACTTTAGTTAATCTGCAAAAAATGTCAATATATAAGATTTTGTGCAATGCAGCATTGACAATCGATACCCGTACGAATCAAAATATTGACAGGTGAGATTAATGTAAAGCCAACAAGAAGCGTTCGAGCGAGGAGTCTTCATGCCCAGCGCCCCCAGCATTGCCTTCAGCCATGTCGGCATCTACGTCACCGATATCGCCCGCATGGAGGTTTTCTACAGTCGCTTTCTGGGCTTCACCGTTACCGACCGCGGTGAGCTGCACACACCGCGCGGCAGCGTGAACCTGGTTTTTCTGAGCCGCGACCCCAATGAGCACCACCAGATCGTGCTGGCCACAGGTCGACCGGCCGAGCCCGGTTTCAACGTCATCAATCAGATGTCGTTTCGGGTCGACAGCCTGGCCAGTCTGCGCACCCTGTTTGGCGCCATGACCGAGGGCGACGGGCGCACCTATGTCAGCGAGGTGTTGCCCGCCTCCCACGGCAATGCCTTGTCGGTCTATGTCCGCGACCCAGAGGGCAACCGGCTGGAGTTGTTTGTCGATACGCCTTGGTACGTGAACCAACCGTTGCGCGTGCCCTTCGATTTTTCGCTGGACGACGCCGCTATCTGGGCCTGGGCCGAAACCCACGCGAAATCGCTGCCCGGCTTCAAGCCAAGAGCACAGTGGGTGGCCGACATGTCGGCCCGGATGGGCCTGGCTTGAGCAGCCTGTCATCGACGCTGGCGGTGCTCGCGCTGTTCTCCGCGAGGGACCCGGTCTGGAGCGCCGAACGCATCATCGAGCAATTGGGGTACTCGCGCCCGACCGGTTACCGCTACGTGCGTGAACTGGTGGGTGCCGGCTTTCTGGTGCGGGTGGCGCCGGGTGCTTACTCGCTTGGGCCGCGCATCATCGAGCTCGACTACCAGATCCGCCAGAGCGACCCCTTGTTGAAGGCCGGGCTGCCCGTGATCCAGGGCCTGGTGGAGTCGACTGGCTGCGAAATCAACCTGATCGGCCTGTACGGCGAGCAGATCGTCACCACGCACCAGCAGCACGGGGTCGAACGCCTGCCGCTGTCGTTCGGCCGTGGCCGACCGATGCCGCTGTTTCGCGGCGCCGGTTCCAAAATCATCGTGGCCAACTTTCCCCGGGTCAAGATGAAGCGGCTGTATGCGGGCCACGCTGCGAAAATTGCCGCTGCCGGGCTTGGCGCTGACTGGGATACCTTCAAGGCAACGATGGCGGGCATGCGGCGGCAGGGTTATGCGATGTCGCAGGGAGAACTGGACGCCGCTTTCGCGGGCGTGGCCACGCCGGTTTTCACGGCCGACGGCGAAATACTGGGCAGCGTGATCGCCGCGCTGTCGCGCCAGCGGCTGGGCATCACCGATTTCGAGCGCCTGATCGACCTCTTGAAATCTGGCGCACAGCGCATCAACGAAGGTATTGCACTGATCGGGCGCGCCACCCCGCGCGATACCCCAGTGCCTGCGGAGGTTATATGAAGCACGCTGC
>JAJAZK010000161.1 GCA_026785765.1 Rhodoferax sp.
CGCGTGCGCTGATCGACTACGACGCAGCGCTCAAGCCCGACCTTAGCCGTGCTGGCTTCGTAACGCGTGACGCGCGTGAAGTGGAACGCAAGAAGGTCGGTCTGCACGGCGCCCGTCGCCGCAAGCAGTTTAGCAAACGGTAAACGGATCACCCCCGTGGCGCCTGAGGCGCTCCCCCGCAAGGGGCAACGCCAGCGGTCCGGCAGAGCCGGCTCCGCTTTTCCTCGCTCGCGGTTGCCGACTCAATGGGCCGGTTGGTGTCGTGGGTACCGGTTGCAGGTATGCTGTTGTTTTGACGGAGATTCGTTCATGAATGCCATCGCTGAAGTTGTTGCTCCCGTTGTTGAAGACATGCCGCCCCCGTTGGTGTTCACTGACAGCGCCGCTGGCAAGGTCAAACAGCTAGTCGATGAAGAGGGCAACCCGGAGTTGAAGCTGCGTGTATTCGTTCAGGGCGGTGGCTGCTCTGGTTTCCAGTACGGGTTCACGTTCGACGAAGTCGTCAACGAGGACGACACCCAGATGAGCAAGAACGGGGTCACGCTGTTGATCGACGCCATGAGCCTGCAGTACCTGGGCGGCGCCGAGATCGACTACAAGGAAGACCTCCAGGGCGCGCAGTTCGTGATCAAGAATCCGAATGCCACGACGACTTGCGGATGCGGTTCGTCGTTTTCCGCGTAGCAATTTGTCGGTGCGGTTTGAATCGGGCTTGACGACGTTGGGTTGCAGGTCGGCACCGTACCCAGGCTGGGCCTAGGGTCCGGTCATGGTCTACGCTGGGTACAGCGCCCCCAGTACCCGATAGCCGCGGGCCCCTGTAACCGCAGGCAGGTTGCCGCAACGGCGCGCGGCGTGTTCGCGTGCCAGCCAGGCAAATGCCAATGCCTCCACATGACCGGGCGGTATACATTGGCTGTCGGTGCTGCTGATTGCCACCTCAGTGGGCAACAGGCTGCCCAGTCGCCGCATCAAGTGGGCATTGCTGGCGCCACCACCACAGACCAGCAGTGTCTGCACAGATGGCATCGCGTGCTGCAACGAATCGACAACCGTGCGGGCAGTGAACTCGGCCAACGTGGCCATTACGTCGGCTTTTGCAAGCCCAGCGCCTGACTGGGCCAGTCGATCGTCCAACCAAGGTGCATTGAACAGGTCGCGGCCGGTGCTCTTGGGTGGCGGTAACGCCAGGTACGGCTCGGCAAGAAGGCAACGCAACAGAGCTGGGTCAACCTGGCCGCTAGCAGCGCACTCCCCATTGGCGTCGTAGAGCTGGCGCGTGTGCCGCTGGACCCACAGGTCCATCAGCACGTTACCCGGCCCACAGTCGAAGCCGCCCACTTGTCCGGCTGCTGGCAACAGCGTCAGGTTGGCGATGCCGCCCAGGTTGAGCACCGCCACGTCGCGCTCGGCCTGTGAGTAGACTGCGGCGTGAAAAGCAGGGACCAGCGGTGCGCCGATGCCACCGGCAGCGAGGTCGCGGCTGCGAAAATCGCAAACCACATCAATGCCGGTCAGTTCGGCCAGCAGCGACCCGTTGAGCACTTGCAGCGTATATCCAACGCCGTCGAATTCCCGCGGGCGGTGGCGCACGGTCTGGCCATGGGCGCCCAGCGCAGCGACCTGCACTGGCATCGTGCCCGCCATTGCACAGATCTGCTCGACGGCCTGAGCATATACGCGTGCCAGCGCGGTGCCTGCCATAGCGGCCCGGTGCAGTTCGTCCGGACCCGTGACGTTCAGGGCCAGAAGTTCGAGGCGCAGTTCCGGGGGGAAGGGCAGGTGGATGAATGCCCGCTCTCGAAGAGCACTCGGGTCGCTGTCGCTGTCAACCAGGACGCCGTCGACCCCGTCAAGCGAGGTGCCCGACATCAACCCGATGAACAAGCTCACCGGGGTGTCGCGAGTTACTCGGACCGCCCGTGCGAGGAGCCGAGCGTTTCCGCGAGGTCGAGCTTGGCCTGTACTGACTGCACGACGCCGGCAAAGCGTGTTCGTGAGTTGCTGTCGAGCGCGACGGTATCAGCCGCCCTGGCGATGAGCAGAGGGTCCTGATGCTGCCCCGCAATGCGGAACTCAAAGTGCAGGTGCGGCCCGGTGGCCCAACCCGTCATGCCCACAGCGCCCACGCGCTGCCCTTGTTCAACGCGCTGGCCCGGCCGCACGTCAATGCGGCTCAAGTGCGCATACAGAGTGCTTCGATTGTTGTTGTGCTTGATCTCGACGACGTTGCCGTAGCCGTTCTGGCGGCCTGCGAAGTCGACCACGCCTTCACCCACCGACCGCACCGGCGTGCCCATGGGCGCGCTGTAGTCCACGCCCTTGTGCTGGCGCCAGTTCTGCAAGATGGGGTGAAAGCGATTGGCAAAACCCGAACTGACGCGCGAAAACTCCATCGGGCTGGCCAGGAACACCTTGCGCCGGCTGCTGCCATCCAGTCCAAAGTACCCGCTGCGGCCGTCGGTGCCGGCAAACCAGATGGCGTGGTGCGCCTTGCCGCCACTCACGAATTCGGCCGCCAATACCCGGCCCGCACCTTGGTTCCAGGCGATGGGTTCACCGTCGGCGGTGAAGGTTTCGTAGACGATGCTGAAACTGTCGCCCCCGCGCAATTGGCGGTGAAAATCGACGTCGGCCGCGAAAATCTGCGAGAGCTGGGCTGCGATCGCATCAGGCAAGCGGGCTTCATCCGTCGCCGCGAACAGCGTGGTGCGGATCACTCCGCTCGCCAGCCGAACTTGCGCGGCCAGGGGCACATGCTCCAGGCGCGACGACCATCGGCCATTGACCCGATCCATGCTCACCCGCGAGAAATGGGTGCTGGCCAGTTCACTTTTCTCGGCCTGGAAGCGGCCGGTGAGCGCAATCAGCCCGCTATCGCCGCCTGCGTGCGCCTGCACCATCTTGCCGGCGCGGCCTGAGATCAATTTTCGGGCGGTCGGATCGCGACGTACAAAGTCGGCTGCCTGGGGGTCATTCACACCCAGGCGCGCCAAAAGCCGTTCGGGCGTATCGGTAGGGCGGGTGAGGTCGTTGCGCGTCAGCGCCAGATCATGTGAAGCCAGGGCCTCGAGTTGGGCATCCAGCCCGCTCAACGGGACGGCGGCCGTGACCACGGTCTGGGGCAATTGCGAAGCGTCGGGCACCAGCGGCGCCACGGCGACAGCGGTGATGGCGAAGCCCGTCATGACAATTATGGCCGCCGTGACAATGCCGCGCTTGTGGCGCTGGCTGAAGTGTGCAAGGCTTCGCAGGAGGCGGGTGGTTTGAAAATTCAAGGCCGGTGTCGAAATATCAGGAGCCGGACGCTTGAGGCCTGGCAGGGTTTCAACTGGGCTTGACCTGGCGGTCGGCCCGTGGCTGTCCTCTAGAATCCGCCGCCCGAGGCCCTGTAAGAC
>JAJAZK010000162.1 GCA_026785765.1 Rhodoferax sp.
AGCACCAGGTTGATCATGTGTTGTCCAGCAAACGTGACCGGTGCGCCCTGGAACAGGCGGAACTTGTAGGTACCCGAGAGTTTTCCGAAGGCGATGACGGAGCCGCTGAAGGTGATTGCACCGATGGCCACTCCAAGAAACAGCTCGAAGCGGTTACCAGTTGGAATGGGCACACCCTTGGCGACGATCTGGAACGCATGCGGCTCGGCGACGGCGGCAACCGCGATGAACACCGCTGCCAGACCGATCATGCTGTGGAAGAAAGCCACCAGTTCCGGCATCTTGGTCATCTCGACAGTTTTGGCGCGCCAGGCACCGTAAGCGCCGCCGACCAGCAGCCCGAGCAGGATCCACGCCATGCCGATACCGATGCCGCCGGCGATCTTGGCGATCAGCGCCGCCGTGGTGATCGTGGCAATCGCCATGCCGGTCATGCCAAACAGGTTGCCACGGATCGACGTGGTCGGATGCGACAGGCCCTTGAGCGCCTGGATGAAGCAGACCGAGGCGACCAGGTACAGGATGGTGACCAGGTTCATGCTCATTTGGCGCCTCCCGCGTCGGCTGCGGGTGTCTTCTTTTCCTTTTTGCGGAACATCTCAAGCATCCGGCGCGTCACCAGAAATCCGCCGAACACGTTCACCGCGGCCAGCGCCACTGCCAGCACTCCCATGGTCTTGCCGAGTGTGGTTTCGGTCAACGCCGCAGCGAGCATGGCGCCAACGATGACGATAGCCGAAATCGCGTTCGTGACCGCCATCAGCGGGGTGTGCAGCGCCGGCGTGACGGTCCACACCACGTGGTAGCCCACGTAGATGGCGAGCACGAAGATGATCAGGTTGGTGATGGTGGGAGAAACAATGTCCACGGGGTGCTCCGGTTGTGGTTGTAATAGTGCGCTGGGGGCCTATTTGCGTTTGACTTCGCCGCCCTGGCTCATCAGGCAGGCCGCCACGATGTCGTCGTTCATGTCCACGTGCAACGCGCCGTCCTTGTTGATGATCAGCTTGAGGAAGTCCAGCACATTGCGCGCATACAGTGACGACGCATCGGCCGCCACCAGCGCTGGCAGGTTGGTCTCGCCGACGATCGTCACGCCGTGCTTGACAACCGTCTTGTCGGCCTCCGAGAGCGGGCAATTGCCGCCGCCATTGGGGCCTTTACCGGCAGCGATATCGACGATCACCGAACCGGGTTTCATGCTGCGCACCATTTCCTCTGTCACAAGTGTGGGTGCCGGGCGTCCCGGTATGAGGGCGGTGGAGATGACGATGTCGGCCTGCGCCACCCGTTTGGCGACTTCGGTTTTTTGCCGCTCGAGCCAGCCAGGCGGCATCGGTTTGGCGTAACCGCCCACGCCCACGGCGGCTTCTTTTTCCTCTGGCGTGTCGTACGACACGTCAATGAATTTGCCACCCAGCGATTCGACCTGCTCCTTCACGCTGGGGGCGAACGTCGGATGCCTCGATCACCGCACCGAGGCGCTTGGCGGTGGCAATGGCCTGCAAGCCAGCCACGCCGACGCCCAGAATTACCACGCGCGCGGCCTTGACGGTACCCGCAGCCGTCATCAGCATCGGGAAGAAGCGCTGGTAGCGGTCGGCCGCAACCATTACCGCCTTGTACCCGGCAATATTGGCCTGCGAGGACAACACGTCCATGCTCTGGGCGCGGGTGGTACGAGGCGCGGCTTCCAGCGCGAAGCTGGTCAGTCCGGCTGTGGCCAGGCGCTGCAATCCGTCGGCGTCGAACGGGTTCAGCATGCCCACCAGAAAGCTGCCAGCCTTCATGGATACCAATTCCGCAGCCGAGGGACTGCGCACTTTGAGCACCAGCTCGCATCCCAGCGCACCGGCCGCGTCGGTGATTTCGGCGCCTGCCGCCTGGTACGCGGCATCCGTCACGCTGGCGGCAATCCCTGCACCGTCCTGTATACGCAGGGTGTGTCCCAGTGCCTTGAGTTTCTTCACCGTCTCTGGCGTGACGGCGACACGGGTTTCGCCGACGCCGGTCTCGGTCGGAATACCAATCAGCATGGGGCTGCTCCTCTTCCAGTAACAGGCAGTTGCAAAGTGGCTTGAAGCTTACATTAATTTGTGCCGGCGCTGAACCAGTTCTCGCCCAGCATAATTCACCATGAACGCGCGCTGGAAGCCCAACGTCACTGTCGCCTCCGTGGTCGAGCGACGCGGCAAGTTTCTGTTGGTCGAGGAACACACCGCAGACGGATTGCGCCTGAATAATCCTGCCGGCCACCTCGATCCGGGCGAGTCTCTGGTGGAGGCCTGTGTTCGGGAGACGCTTGAAGAAACCGCCTACCACTTCCAGCCCACAGCGTTGGTCGGGGTCTACCTGTCGCGCGCATCGGGCCCAACAAGGGCCGATGGCAGGCAGACATCCGTGACCTATCTGCGTTTTGCGTTTTGTGGCGACCTCGGCGAATTCTTGCCGGGGCAGCGGCTCGACCATGGCATTGTTCGCACGTTGTGGCTGAGTGCCGACGAGATTCGTGCGAGTGCGCCACGCCATCGCACACCCGTCCTGCTGCAATGTATCGAAGACTATCTGGTCGACGCGCGTTTTCCCCTCGATCTTTTGCGCGCCGACTTGGGCAGTATCACCTTGACCTGACCGACCGGCGCACAGGCGCGCTGCCGCGCGAGCTGGTTGGTGCTTGCCTTTATCGGACCGACCGTCCTATACTGGAAAAATGAACCAGGTAGTACATTTAGCTCCTGTGCCACGCCGCACGTCGGCCAATACAAAGGCACTCGCGCAGCCACGCGCAGCCACAAACAAGCGCGCACCGGTGCGCACCAATGATCCGGCACGCACCATGGCCGGCATCCTCGAAGTGGCGATGGCCGAATTCGCCGAAAAGGGCCTCGATGGTGGGCGCATCGACGCGATTGCGGCGACCACGCGCACCAGCAAGCGCATGATTTATTACTACTTCGGCAGCAAGGAGGGCCTGTACCTTGCGGTGCTGGAGGAGTCGTACCGGCGCATGCGCGCGATTGAGGCGGACTTGCGCCTCGAGGACCTCGCACCTGAAGACGCATTGCGACGGCTGGTAGGCTTCACCTTTGACCACCACTATGGCAACCAAGCCTATATCCGCCTTGTGATGTCGGAGAACATACAGCGCGGCTCTTACCTCGCCCAGAGCAAGACGATCCAGCAACTCAACGTGCCAGCCATCGAAGCCATCCAAAAACTGTACGAACGTGGTTTGCAACAGGGCGTGTTCCGTGTCGGCCTTGAGCCAGTCGACCTGCATGCCTCGATCTCTGCGTTGACCTTCTTCAACGTCTCCAACCAGCACACCTTCGGTCTGATTTTCAAGCGCGACATGCGCGCCCGTCAGACCCAGATGGGCCGACGCGACAGCATCATCGACATGGTGGTGCGGTTCGTGCGCAAGTAGCCCTGCGGCTGCCGCGCGGTAGCCGCCACACGGGTGCCACCCCAAGCTCAGGGATTGCACCAGTATCATTAAAAGTAACCAGTTCGTACATTTATTGGTCGTAAATGCAAGGAGACAGGCATGGTCAAGCGAGCAATCGATCTGTATTGCCGACTGCTGTCGGTGCTGCTGGTGGCAGCACTGGCGCTGATGGTGGTGCTGGTGTTTGGCAACGTGGTGCTGCGCTACGGATTCAACTCGGGCTTCACC
>JAJAZK010000163.1 GCA_026785765.1 Rhodoferax sp.
CAGTAAGGCAGCCGCGGCTCGGCGCGACAATCGTCCATCCATCCAACCACAGAGGACAACATGAACCCGTCTTATGAGAGCATCACCCTTGGCGGCGGCTGCTTCTGGTGCACCGAAGCGGTGTACGTCAAGGTGCGCGGCGTGCTGGACGTCGAAAGTGGCTATTGCAACGGCCACGTACCGAATGTCACCTACGAACAGGTGTGTAGTGGCAGAAGTGGCCACAACGAGGTCGTCAAATTGCGTTTTGACCCGGAGCAGATCAGTCTGCGCGACATTCTGGAGATTTTTTTCGTCGTCCACGACCCGACCAGCCTGAACCGCCAGGGCGCCGATGCGGGGACACAGTATCGCAGCGGGATCTATTACGCCAGCGCCGCACAACAGGCTGCCGCCAACGACTTCATTGCCGGTGTGGCAAAAGAAGGCAACTTCGAGCGCCCAATCGTGACCGAGGTGGAGCCGTTGACCAACTACGTCAAGGCCGAGGAATACCACCAGGACTTCTTCGCCAAGAACCCGAATCAGGGTTACTGTATGGCCGTCGCTGGCCCGAAAGTGGCCAAG
The DNA here is from genome assembly GCA_026785765.1 of Rhodoferax sp. Lineage (GTDB taxonomy): Bacteria > Pseudomonadota > Gammaproteobacteria > Burkholderiales > Burkholderiaceae_C > CAISIP01. The sequence goes on from JAJAZK010000163.1 coordinate 568, forward strand.
TTCCGCAAGACCTTCGCCAATTTCGCCAAGGCCTGATCAGCCCGCCGCCTGCACCTATCCGGTAGCGTAGCTCCGCTCAGCTGCCCACCGCCCGCACCCATGCTGTCGCGTCGCTTCGCTCAGGTGCCCAGGTCGCGTTGGCTGGCCTGCGCAAAGTAGAACCACTCGTTGCCTGCAAGGGCGGCCGGATTGGGAAACACGATGTGCCCGTCCCGCGGCGCGCTGAGCACGCTGCCATCGTGGCGTCGAGCTATCGCCTGGCCTGCCGCGACCCGGTCGTAACTGGCCCAGGGCTGCACGAAATGATCGTCCGCGTGCAGGCGGTCCACCACCTCGGCAAGGCGCAGCAACTCGATTCCCGTGTTGGCTGCCGGATTGGCGGCGTCCACCATATTCAAGTGCGCCAGCGTGTTGCGGATGGCGCGCCAGGCCACTGGCGGCGCCGCCGGGTCTTCATGTTGACCACATTCCAGCGTCACGCCGTAGCCGCCTTGTGAGCGCATGGTTTCGGTCGTGCCCACCCCATACCGCGGGTCGGTGCTGAGTAGTTGGGCGCGCTCGGACGGTTGGGTCCGCGCGAGCCGCTTTTGCACGCCGGCTGCATAGGTATCAAGCCAGCCTTCCACAATGCGCCGCGGCCCCAGCCGCAGCGCGAGTGCCTGCTCCTTCTCAGCATGCGCAAAAGGCTCCAGCACGCCGTCGTTGTTGGGCGGGCCGATCATCGCAAACGGTTCACCAGCCGTGTGAAAGGAGTGCAGGTCCAGCAGCACCTCGTTTTCCGCCAGCAGCGGGCACAGGACGTTGGCGATGTGGTCTTCGTAATCCTGAGGCGCTGCATTTGGGTACAGGTTGCGGTTCAGGTTGCGGTCGCCCATGCGCTGCTTCTTCATGTAGGCCAATGGATTGGTGACGGGTACCAGGGTCAGGCTGCCGCGCCGCAAGGTGAGCGAACCCCCTTCGAGTTCTGCGATGACGCGTTCAATGCCACGGGTGCCGGCGGTCTCATTGCCGTGTACGGCGCCAAGCACCAGCAGGCGCGGGCCGGGCTCAAAGCCGCGAAAGCTGTGCAGGTGCAGAAAAGGCGGCGCAAGTGTCATGGGGTGTGTCCGGTTCCAAAACTGACCGAAACCATTCTATGGGCGGCTTTCGCGGCAATGTCCTGGTCGTGTGTGACCAGCATCACACCAAACCGGTGGGCCGCGGCTTCGCTGCGACGGCACGAACATTTTCGCTGTGAGAGAAAACATTTGCGCTTTGCGCTGAAAGAGTTTTAACTACACTAAGTTGCGGTAATAATGCAACTCGGTGGCAGTAATTATTGATCCAACATCGTTGCGCTGTTTGCGTGAATTCTTTCCTTGATTCGCGGAAATTCGCGCCCCATGCGCCATACAGATAGCAACATCCCGCATGACCAGTTCTGACCCGATTGACACCTTGTTGTCGGCGCATGGCTTGCGGCGCACATCCGCCGCGCGCCTCGTGCTCGGCTGGTTGTTGGCCCATCCCGATACCAGCTATACGCACGCGCAGTTGCAATTGGCGCTGGCTGGTGATGACGCCCAGGAGCTGGACCGTGTGACGCTGTACCGGCTGATTGACCGTTTGACCCAGGTCGGTCTCTTGCTGTGTCGGGTCGACAGCAACCGCGTTCGGCGTTACCAGGCGATGCCGGTCAGTGTGCACGCGGCACCACATTTCGAGTGTCAGAGTTGCCACCGCGATCGTTCCCTGGCGGGCGCATTGCAGGCCAGTGCTGGTGACCTGGACAAGGCCGCGCAGACCGCGCTGGAGACGCTCAAGGCGCTGGGTTATCAGGGCTTGAGCATGGACTTTGCGGTGCGCGGTGTGTGTGTCGAATGCGCCACTGGCAGCACTGACGCCGCCCCATGATTCGCACCACGCAATTGGCCTACGGCTACCAGGGTCAGGCCGCCATCCGGTTCCCCGACCTGGACTTGGCGCAGGCAGGGGTGTTGTTGCTGCAGGGGCCGTCGGGTTCCGGCAAATCGACCTGGCTGGCATTGGCTGCGGGGCTGCTGCGCGCGGGCGGCGGCAGCATGGTTGTGGCCGGGCAGGACCTCGGGCTCTTGCAAGGCAGTGCGCTGGACGCGTGGCGCGCGCGCGCCATCGGGTTTTTGCCGCAGAGACTTCACTTGAGCAGCGCGTTGACGGTGCAAGGCAACCTGGAACTGGCGCAATGGGCTGCCGGTGCAACTGCTGATGGGGAAGCCGTGCGCCGGACCTTGCATGCGCTGGGGCTGGCGAACTTGGCGCAGCGCCGACCCGACCAGTTGTCCGGCGGCCAGGCACAGCGTGTGGCACTGGCACGTGCGGTGTTGCTCAATCCCCGGGTGATCCTGGCCGACGAGCCAACCGCCAGCCTTGACGACACGGCGGCCGGTGCGGCACTGCAATTGCTTGGCGCCACGGCACATCGGCTGCAGGCCACGCTGGTGATCGCTACCCACGATGCGCGGGTGGCGCAAGCCCTGCCAGCCGCGCAGCTGTGCCGCATCGGCGTGCAGTCCATTGAACCGGCTGGGGTAGCCGGATGAACGTCCTGAGCCTGGCGTTGCGGTACCTGGTTGCCCGCCCTCTGGCCACCGGGTTGAACCTGTTGCTGCTGAGCCTGGGTTTGGGTTCCATCACTTTCCTGCTGCTGGTCAGCACCCAGATTGACCGAGCCTTCGAGCGCGACTTGGCTGGCATCGACGTGGTGGTTGGCGCCAAAGGCAGCCCGATGCAATTGATCCTGGCCGGTGTGTTCCATATTGACGTGCCGACCGGGAACATCCCGCTGGAAGCGGTGCAGGAGCTGGCTAAAAACCCGCAGGTGGCCCAATTGATCCCGATCAGCCTGGGCGACACGTTCCGCGGTTTTCGCATTGTTGGAACGACACCAGCTTACGCAAGCCATTACGCGGCGACTCTTGCCAGCGGCGCCGTGTGGAGC
>JAJAZK010000164.1 GCA_026785765.1 Rhodoferax sp.
GTCAGCCATCCTGCATGGGATGCACCCATGTTCAACCGCCGCTTTGACTTGTTGACAATCCTGCTGCGACTGCTTCGGACTTCGATTGCCACGTCGGCGCCTGCCGAGCGCCTTATTCGCGTGGCTGAACATGGCGGCTAATCAGGTTTGGGTAAGAAACCGGCTGCGCAACCGACAATTAACCCATGCCCTCCACCATCCTTGTTGCCGAAGACCAGGCCGATATCCGCGATTTGCTGGTCATGAACCTGCGCAACGCCTCGTATGACGTGAGTGCGGTGGCGGACGGCACTGCGGCACTGGCCAGCCAGAACGAAGTCGCCAGTGACCTGCTGATCCTGGATCTGATGATGCCGGGCATGGACGGGCTGGAGGTGTGCAAGGCGTTGCGCGCGCGCGGGCGCAGCACGCCGATCCTGATGCTCACGGCCAAGTCCACCGAACTCGACCGCGTGCTGGGACTGGAGCTTGGCGCGGACGATTACCTGACCAAACCGTTCTCACTGGCCGAACTGCTGGCCCGGGTCAAAGCCTTGTTAAGGCGCGCCGATATGCAGCGTGCCGCGCTCGCCGGTGCCCTGTCGGCAGCGAACCTGTTGCGCAATGGCGATCTGGAGATACAGCCGTCCAAACGCACGGTCTCGTACCGTGGCGAGGCAATTTAATTTACCGCCCTTGAGTTTGACCTGCTGCTGCATTTCGCCCAGTCGCCGGGCCGCGTGTTCTCGCGTGCACAGTTGCTGGGCGCAGTCTGGGGTTATACCCATGACGGCTACGAACATACCGTCACGACCCACATCAACCGGCTGCGCGCCAAGCTCGAGGCCGATCCGATGCGCCCGCAGTTGATCCTCACCGTGCGCGGGGCGGGTTACAAGATGCGCGAAGTGCCGTCATGATCCGATGAGTGTTCGCTTCAAGATCGCCCTGACGATTTTTGTCACCGGGGCGCTTACCGCGCTGGGTGTGATCGCCACGGTGTTGTACGCGTTTCAGCGCTTCGAACACGAAACCGCCTTTCACCGCTCCGACATGTTTCTGGAACGGGTCGTCGGCATGTATGACAACCTGTTTGATTTACACACACGCCAGCCGGCCGAGTTCAACCAATTCCTGCGCAATCTGGTGCTGTTCGAGCCCGACACCCAGTTGTACCTGCTCGATCCACAGGGCGTGGTGTTGTCTTCCACCGGCAGCGCCAAGCTTGGCGCGGGCTTCAAGGTGCGTCTGGAGCCAGTGCTGCAGGCCATTGGCGGCTCGGACATGGCGTATGTGATGGGGGACGATCCGGAGCGCATGGACGCCAATAGCGTGATCGCTGCCCGGCCGTTGCGCCGCGCATCGATCCGCAGCACCGAACCGGTGGTTGGGTACCTCTACCTGGTGTGCCACAAACCGGTGTTGTCAGAGGATCGCCTGTTGGTATTCGGCAGCACGTTTGCCAAACCCGGGCTGGCCGCCATTTTTTCGGTGGTGCTGCTGGCCACCTTGCTCGCGGCCTGGATCATTGCGTCAGTGACCCGGCCCCTGCGCCTGCTGACCCACGCCGTCACCAGCCTGTCAGCCGGTGGCCTGGAGGGCGGCGCGCCGGGTGCGGCCAGTCTGACCATGCCCAAACGCACGTCCGACGAGTTTGGCCAGTTGACCGCGGCATTCGAGTTGCTGCTTGACACCGTGCGCCGCCAATGGGGCGCCCTGCGCCGACTCGACCACTTTCGCCGTGAGGGCGTGAGCAACCTGTCGCACGACTTGCGCTCGCCGCTGACCGCCACCGTGGCCTGCCTGGAGACGATGGAGGCGCGCTGGTCGACCGACCCGCAGCGTGATGCTGACCGGGCTCTGTTGGTGATTGCCTTGCGCAATACCCGCAATGCGGCGCGCTTGGTGCAGTCGCTGGGCGACCTGGCGCAACTCGACGAGCCGGAGTTCAAGCTGCAGACCGAGGTCCTCGATGCGGGAGAATTGCTCGACGACATTGTGTTGCGCTTCGGACAACGGGCACAGCAACAGGGTGTCGTGCTGCAGGCGCTGCAGCAAGGCGATGCGCAGGCGCCAGCCCCGGTGGTGGCGCTGGATGTCGAACTGTTCGAGCGCGCCATCGCAAATCTGGTCGACAACGCGCTCAAGTTCTGTGTGGCTGGCGACACCATTACGCTGGCGGCCGTGTCGCGGGGCGCCAAGGTCGAAGTCAGCGTGAACGACAGCGGCAGCGGCATTGCAGCGTCGGACCTGCCCCATCTTTTTGACCGGTTCTACCAGAGCCGCAGCACGGTCGCGCCAGCGACGGGCGAGGGCGGCAAGGGCTTGGGTCTGGCCATCGTCAAGCGCATCGCCGAGTTGCACGGTGCCGTGTTATCGGTGCTCAGCGAACCGGGCAAGGGAACCAGCGTGCGGCTGCTGCTGCCGGGCGCACCGCCATGATCGAAGCAGTGCGGCTCGCACGGCGGGTGGCCGAACTCGTGCCCTGTTCACGGCGCGAGGCGGAGCAGTACATCGAAGGGGGCTGGGTGCGGGTCGATGGGGTAGTGGTCGAAACACCGCAACACCGGGTGCTGGGGGAGAGCGTCGAGGTCGATCCCAAGGCACGGCTGGCACCGCTGCTGCCGGTCACCCTGCTATTGCACAAGCCGGCGCGTTATGACTGGGACGCCGGATCCCGGCCCGCCGGGCAACTGCTGCAGTCGGCTAGCCATTGGGCCGCGGACCGCAGTGGCAACCGCCTGCTCAGTCGGCATTTTCGCGAGCAGGTCTGTGTGACGCCGCTGGAGACAGCGGCCACCGGTCTGCTCGTGTTCACCCAGGAGTTTTCGGTGCGGCGCAAACTGCTGGAGGACGCCGCCCTGGTGGAGCATGAGACCATTGTCGAGGTGCGCGGCGCGGTCGCAGCGTCGGCGCTGGAGCGGCTGAACCGCTCGCCGGTAGTGGACGGCCGTGCCATGCTGGCAGCCAAGGTGAGTGTCACCAGCCAGAGCGAGGCAGTCACCGGCCTTCGCATTGCAGTCAAGGGCAGTTATCCCGGGCGCATCGCCCAGATGTGTGATGCGGCAGGGCTGACGATTGTGGCGATGCGGCGCATCCGGGTCGGGCGGGTGCCTTTGGCAGGCTTGCCACCCGGGCAGTGGCGTTACCTGTTAGCGTCCGAGCGCTTTTAGTGCTCGGGCCGGGCGCGGACACGCCGCGAGACCGTCAGTTCGCCTGGAACTCGGAGCACTTTCTTGTTTCACGGCCGACGCTGAACCATAATCGCGTATGGCGTTGGCGTTGCACGTCCGGTGCTGGAGACGACCTTTCAAGGAGCTGGTTGATGCGTTGTTTGCAATTGCTTGTTGCGGTGTTGGCAAGTGTGCTTTTGATGGGTTGCGGCACACCTTACGCCACGGTCGCCAACCGTCTGGATGAGCCGGTGATGCTGCTGGGCTACGACCCGACCGCGTATTTCACCAAAGGCGTACCGGTGCGCGGCAAACCCGAGCACAAAATCAGCATGGGTTTTCGGACTTATTATTTTGAGACCGCCCAGAGCAAGGCGCTGTTTGAGCGCACGCCCTGGCGTTTTGAGCCCCAGTATGGCGCTTTTTGCTCCAGCGGCGCAGCCTACGGTTTGAAGCTTGGCAGCGACCCGACCGCATGGCAGATCCATGACGGCCGCTTGTTCATCTTCGGCGATGTGTTGGGCAAGACTGCATGGCAGCTCGACCCAAAATGGAATGTTGAAAATGCCGACCGTTTGTGGCCTGAAATGCGAGCTACTGGTTGGCGCGCCCAGTCGCTGCTGCGCTACGCCGACAAGGTGCCGCATTACAAGACCGGCGCCCAGATCGTTAATGAATGGAAGCAAAAAGACCCCAACATGCAGTGGCCGGTATATGACACCGGCGGCATGATGAATAACCTGTTTCGCAAGCCTCCCGGCTGGCGGGCCGCCGAAGGTTTCAGCCAGCCGGCCTTGGGCTACGCGGAGTAGACACAGGGTCTTGGTGACGAGCGCAGGATTGCCCTGGTCAGGGTTTCCTGGCTTTTGCCTCAGCGACCGCCGCTGCGAGTTCCGCTCCGGTCTTGTAGTGCGGCACTTTGAAAGTAAGCCGTTTGGCGCGTTGCCAGAAGCTGTTGCTGCCGGCAACTTCTTCCGCCCAGTACTTTTGGGACAGCGTGATGTTGCGCGGCTCGTCCAGAAGCCAGGCGTCGCGCGAGCCGGCGCCGCCGAAAATGTATAACTTGCCATCCACCATGCGCCAGCTGTCGGCGTCGCCACCCCAAGGGATGCCATACACCAGGCCGTCGGCGCAGTAGCCGCCGAACTGCGGCTGGTACTTCATTGGCTCCTTGTCGAACAATGCCTTGTTCTCTGCGCTGGAAAAGCGGAATGTCACCCCTTGGTAGCTGCTCTTGAATTGCGGCGCGCCTTGAACATATTTGTTCTGCGTGAAGTAGGCCACGACGTCGGCTCCCTTGAGCATGACCGCTCCATCGTCGCCTTCGGCCACGGCATTCACCGGCCGCAGCGAACCCGACGGGTTTTGTGCGTTCATCGCGCCACAGCCAGCCAGGCCCAGCAACACCGTGCAC
>JAJAZK010000165.1 GCA_026785765.1 Rhodoferax sp.
GGTCTGGAGGGGTACGTGCGGCTGGGTTATCGCAAGGAGCTCGAAGCAATGCCTGCAGGCCCGCAACGCGAGGCCCTGTTCGAGCAACTGTTGCAAGCCAAATACGAGCAGGGCAGCGCCATCCACATGGCCGAGGCATTGGAGATCGACGCGGTGATCGACCCAGCCGAGACCCGCGCTTGGCTGGCCCGGGCGCTACAGGCGGCAGCCCAGGCACCGCTTGCCCCGGCGACGCTGGCCATTGACGCATGGTGAGTCTGCGCCCGGCAATCAGCCGACCGTGCGCTCGCAGTCGGGATGCTTAAGTAGCAAGCGCTCCAGTGCATTGAGCGTTTCGTAGACCGGAGCAAAGTCTGCAAACAGGGTGGCATCGTCCGGCGCTGCTGCCTTGCCATGCCAATCGGCATGGAACAGCGCAAAAATCTCGCCAAAGCTGCGCTGGCCGTTGATGAGTCGTAATAGTTGCGCGCCATAACGGCCAGGGTTCACGTTCACGGTCATGCCGGAGTGCGGATGCCGCAAGGTAAAGGTTTGCCCGCGGCTGGCGCCGAAAATGCGGGAAATGCTCTCCCCGGTCATCGGCTCATGGTAAAAAAACGGAATGTTGCCGCTGTCACCGTATACGGCAGTAGAAGCTGGACCCGCTGTCACATACAGCGAATGGGTCACGATATCGCCAGTCAGCAACTCGGCAATTTCGTACTGCTGGCGGCGCGTCAACTGCTCCAGCGCAGGCGTCGTCAACGCCTGCTTGGTACCGAGCACCATGTTTGGCAGGTAAGCTGAGCGGCCGCGAGTCATCTACCCAGGAGATATTGTCCAGGCCGCGTATGCGGGCACGCTCCTGGGTGATGGCGATACTGGCGGCACTGAGGTCCAGGTGCACCACCTGCCCGCCAGATGGCGCAATTGCCCGGCCAGGAAAATCGTCGCGCCGCCCGTGCCAGCGCCGGCCACCAGCACCCTGAAACGGTTGCGAAAGCACTGTTTGCCGTTGAAGCAATAGTGGTTGAACATCGCCAGATCTTCCAGCCAGGTCCGTGCCAGCCGCTTGTGCTCGTCCTGCGCCTTGCAGTGCGGGTAGGGCAGCGCCTCATACTGCTGGCGCACCAGGGGCAGGTGGTTGACGGGGTCGAGGATGAAGGCGGATTAAAAATCCGTTTGGGGAGCGGCTGGAGTTGCTCGCGATTGGGCGCGGCCGAGTATCGGTCGGCCGACGGCGCATGACAGGAACCGGCGGCTCTGCCAGAATCGGGCTTCATTGAATTGGAGACAACCATGCCTGGATTGCTGCCCCATGTCGACCCGAATGGGTTGCTTGAGTTTTCGGTGGTCTACACCGACCGCGCCTTGAACCACATGTCCCAGAGTTTTCAGGGCGTCATGCGGGACATCTCTACCATTCTGAAGGAGGTGTACCACGCCCGCTCGGCGATTCTCGTGCCGGGCAGTGGCACCTTTGGCATGGAGGCCGTCGCGCGCCAGTTCGCGACTGACCAAAAGGTGCTGGTGATTCGCAACGGATGGTTCAGCTACCGCTGGACCCAGATTTTCGACATGGGCCATATTCCGGCAGAGTCGATCGTGCTCAAGGCACGCCGCAGCGGCGTTGGCGCTACTGCGCCGTTTGTGCCGCCTCCGATCAATGAGGTGGTCGCCCGCATCCAGCACAACCGGCCTGCGGTGGTGTTCGCTCCGCACGTAGAGACTTCGTCCGGGATGATTCTGCCCGACACCTACCTGCGCGCGGTTGCGGATGCGGTGCACGCGGTGGGTGGCATGCTGGTACTGGATTGCATTGCCTCGGGCGCGATATGGGTTGACATGGTCGAATGCGGCGTCGACGTGCTGGTCAGCGCGCCGCAAAAGGGCTGGAGCGGATCACCCTGTTGCGCCATGGTGATGCTCAGCGAGTTGGCGCGCCAACGCATCGATTCGACGACCAGCAGCAGCTTTGCCTGTGATCTGCGCAAGTGGATGCAGATCATGGAAACCTACGAAGCCGGTGGCCATGCCTACCACGCGACCATGCCGACCGACGCCTTGACCCGTCTGCGCGAGGTGATGCAGGAGACGCGTCGTTACGGTTTTGCCAAAGTGCGTGCCGAGCAGCAGGAACTGGGCGACAAGGTGCGTGCCTTGTTTGTCTCCAGGGGCATCCAGAGTGTGGCGGCGCCCGGATTTCAGGCGCCCGGCGTGGTGGTCAGTTACACCGACGATCCGGAAATCCAGTCCAGCAAGAAGTTTCTGGGCCTGGGTTTGCAGACGGCAGCCGGCGTGCCATTGCAGTGTGATGAGGGCGCAGACTTCAGGACTTTCCGCGTCGGCCTGTTTGGTCTGGAGAAGTTGCACCACATCGAGCGGACCGTGCAGCAACTCGAAAGGGCGCTCGACCAGATCGCTCCGGCGCCAGTTGTGGTCAGCCGGCGGACCGCGTTGCCGGCCTGAACCACCGTGGCGGAGCCGCTTACCCTCTCTTCGTTGCCGTTGTTTCCGCTCGGGACGGTGTTGTACCCGGATGGGTTGCTGCCGCTGCGCATTTTCGAAGTGCGTTACCTTGACATGATTCGCAAATGCCACAAACATGGTGCACCGTTTGGCGTGGTGGCGCTTAACCAGGGCGCCGAGGTGCAGCGCCCTGCGGGTGCCGGGCCGGCCGGTGATGGCTATGCCAACGAGTCGTTTGACGCCGTCGGCACACTTGCGACGATCAGCGAATTTTCGGCGCCGCAGCCCGGTTTGATGGTGGTCCGTTGCACCGGATTGCAACGTTTTTCCGTCACCCGCAGCGAAAAACTCAAACATGGTCTGTGGGTCGCGGATGTGGCGCGTCTGCCACTGGACCAGCAGATTGCGGTGCCGACGGATTTGCAGCCGGTGTCGGACGCGCTGGGTCGCCTGATCAAGACGCTGCAAGAGCGCAATGTGGCGCCCGACCAGATGCCCATGCAGCCGCCTTACCGGCTCGACGACTGCGGCTGGGTTGCCAACCGTTGGTGCGAGCTGCTGTCGGTTCCATTGGCGGTCAAGCAGCGCCTGATGGCGCTCGATAACCCGCTGCTGCGCCTGGAACTGGTCGGCGACATGCTTGGTCGCTCCGGCATCACAAAATAGGGTTGGCAGGCTGGTGGGCGGGTTTCGATCGGCAGCGCTTCAGGGTGAAACTGCGCTTGTCACCGTGCCTTCAACCACCATCACGGTTGCGCTGGTCGGTGCGGAATGCAGCGGAAAGTCGACCCTTGCCGATGCCTTGACACAGGCGCTGCGTGCCTTGGGCCACGATGCGGTGCTGGTACCGGAATACTTGCGCGAGTTCTGTGAGCGGCACGGCCGTACACCGACGCAGCAGGAGCAGTGCGCGATCGGTGCCGAGCAGTCGCTTCGAATCGCCGAGGCGGCGGCGCGGCACGGCACCGTAGTTGCCGATACAACGGCGCTGATGACGGCGGCCTATAGCAATGTGGTATTTGGCGACGACAGCCTGGACGCGCCGGCGCTGGCTGCCCACCGACACTGTGATCTGACCCTGTTGCTCGGCCTTGACCTGCCGTGGCAGGCCGACCGGATGCAGCGTGATGGCGCGCATATGCGAGCGCCAGTGGACGCTTGGCTGCGACAGGCGCTGGACGTAGCTGGTTTGCCGTTCTCGGTGGTCTGTGGAGACGCTGCAAGTCGGCTGCACAGCGCACTGGCGGCAGTGCGCGTTGTGCGCGCAAGGCCCGCAACAGCCCGCTCTGCGTCCAGTTGGCGCTGGCACTGCCGTCACTGCGACGCCGAGTTCTGAGCGGCTTTTGGGCTGGCCTTGAGCCTGCCCTCCCAGTGGCAGGTAAAACCGCGACAGCGGTACCGGTGGACTGGCGAAAACAGGCTTACGACGCGGTCAAACAGCTGTCGGCGCACACGATCCAGAGGCTGACCACAGAGCGGGCAAACCCGTGCCCCGGGAATGGCGTAGTCGGTCGGGCCGACAACTGGCGGCTTGAGCATAATTGGCAAACGATAGTCTGCCGCGTGCAATCCGCACATTCAAAAGGGAATTGGCGCCGCTGTTTCCCGCAAAAAGTGCAATTTGTTCTAAGTCCGGTGCCACCTTGCGCCAGCCGTGGCGCGCCAACCCATCGCGAAAGCCGAAGGCAAGGCGCAAACCGGGTCTTTGCCTTCCCGTAGACAGCCCGCTTGGCCAGATGGCCAGGCAGCCGCGGAAACTGCGTCGCCCTCAGGTCTTCCCGCCGGTTCGGCGCAGCAGGCGCACATCGCCATCCTGGGCTCCTCCCTGCATCCTGGCGCACTTGTCTCCGGCAAAACGCCGCGCCAGCAAGTGGTGCCAATGCGCCAGCGTGCCTGCCGGCGCGCCGTGGTCGTGCAGCGTGCAGACCATCTCGAGTTGGCCATCGCCGTGGCGCAGGAATTCGACCGAACGCGCCTGGGATGGCCAGTCGATCAAGGAGCCAGTGGAAATCTCCCAAAAGCCACCACGCGGCCCGGCATGGGCCCGGATCTCGTGCAGATGGCGGTGGCCTACCAGCCACGCCACCAGGCAGGGGTGGCGGTGCAACAGCGCGGTCAGTGTTTTTGCATGATGCCGCGGTGAACCGTTGCCGCGCCGGTTGGTGAGCGACACCGAACCGTGGTGGCTGGCCAGGATGGCAAATCGCCCCGGTTGTTGGTCCACTTCGGTGAGTTGTTGCTCCAGCCACTCCAGTTGCGCCGCGCCGACGCTGCCCTGGTAGTCGCCTGCGGGATGGTTGGTGTCCAGCAGAACGATGCGTGCGTGTTCGGTGTCGATTGCTGCATCGGTGTGCCCCTGCTGCGCGTGTCGCGTGGTGTAGGCTGCGCCGCCATGGTGCACATGGGCCGCAATCCACTCCTGTTTGCTCAGTGCACGGCGCGTGCTGGACGGCGCAACCTGTGCTCTGCCGCCGGTGGAAAACTCGCCCGGCGCGTCAACGAAGCGCGTCAGCGGATCGGCCGGGTCGAAACCGGCCGGCCGCAGCAGCAGTTTGTGCTCGCCCACGGCAATGCGTTCTATCGCCGGTTCGGGCAAGGCCGTACCCTGGCGCATCAGGTCGTGGTTGCCGGGCAGGCAGGCCCATTCAAAGCCCAAGCCAGGCGAGTCCAGTTCGGCGCTGGCGCGCTGCAGAAAGTCGGGGATTGCCGGATAACCGCGTGGCTTCCATTGGTCGCTCACTTGCCGGTCCGGGCACCAGTAAGGCCAGGGCCCGCTGCCAGTAACCGAGGCCGGGTCCTGAACACCGCCCCAGGCCGAAAGCCGCGTTTTTCCGCCACCGACGATGGCCAAAAAGGCATCAAACTCGTTGTGCTGCGCGTTGTCGATGTTGTCGCCCAGGCTTAGCGCGAGGTCGTAGCGCCGTTGGCTCCAGGGCCCCAGCGGATCGCGGCGCGCCTTGTCCACATGGGCCGCAAGCGCCCAATGGGTCAGCGCCTCGTAGGGACGGTGCATGTGCAACAGGGCTTGCCATTTTGGCTCGGCCGCCAGCAGTTCGACCCATTCACAGCGCGCCGGTGACACCGTGTCCATGACCTGGACGTCACTGAGCAGCAGCAGGCTGAGCACACACTGTCCCGGTGCCGATGGAAGTGCACCGCCCAGGTCGCTGCGCAACAGGTGTGTCATGGGTGCAGTATCCTTGCGCCCCTACCCGTTTGGCAAACCCTGCATGACTTCTTCCACTTCCTATCTGGTCGGTGTTGACACCGGTGGCACCTACAC
>JAJAZK010000166.1 GCA_026785765.1 Rhodoferax sp.
AGTCCAGCTTCGAGACCATCCAGCTAGCGCTGGAGGCGCTGGAGAAGGCTTATCTCAAAGCCGGTTATGGCTCCATCAAGATCGAAGTACCCGAGCAGGATCTGCAGGAAGGTGTGGTCAAGCTGCTGGTGGTCGAGGCACGGCTGGAGCGCATCACGGTGGAGGGGCAGAAGTTCCACGACGAAGCCAACATCCTGCGCACCCTGCCCGCCCTGCGCAGCGGACAGGTGGTCAACGTGGATGCGCTGCAGCGCAACCTGGACCTGGCCAACGAGAGTTTTGCGAAACACACCAGCGTCACCTTTCGCCAGGCCGAGGGCACGGCGCAGACCGACGCGATAGTGCGCGTCAACGACGACAACCCGCTGCGTTTTGTGTTGTCTCTCGACAACACCGGCAATCAGAGCACGGGGCGTTACCGGCTTGGTTTGTCGGTGTTGCATGCCAACCTGTTCAACCGGGACCATGCCTTGTCGGCGCAGTTGCTCACCAGCCCGACGCGTTTTGACAAGGTCGCCATTTTGGGCCTGGGTTACCACGTGCCGCTGTACGACATTGGGCATTCGCTGGACTTCACCGTCGGTTACTCGAATGTCGATTCGGGTCGCATCGACCTGTTCTCCGTCAGCGGCAGTGGCTTGATCCTGGGCGCCCGGTTCAACCAGAATCTGCAATCCATCGGCGAGTGGCAACACAAGCTCAGCTACGCCATCGACCAGCGCAACTACGGCAACAGTGTCATCCCGGTGGGTGGCGGCGCCAGCCTGGTGCCCAACCTGCGCGTGCGCCCCATCAGCATCGGCTACAGCGGCAGCCAGCGCAGCGCCCAGCGTGACCTGTCGGCCTCTGTCACCGTGACGCACAACCTGCCCAGCAGCGGCAACGGCAGCACGGCTGCCTTCAACCAGCCCGGGGGCCGCACTGGCGCCGATGCGGCGTTTACCACCCTCAAGTTCAGCTCCAGTCTGACCGAGCGTTTGTCGCCGGACTGGTCGGTGCGCGCGGCCGTATCCGGCCAGGCCAGCAACGACCTGTTGATATCGGCCGAGCAGTTTGGTGCAGGTGGCGCCGACACGGTACGCGGCTTTGCCGAGCGCGAGGTGGCCGCCGACTACGGCATTCGCAGCGGATTCGAGGTTTGGGGCCCGGACCTGGGCACCCGACTCGGGGCACCCAGGCTGCGAGTGCAACCGATTGCGTTCCTGGACGCCGCATGGGTGCGCTTCAACGTGGCGCCAGGCAGCATCCAGGCGCAAACCATCTCCAGCATCGGGCTGGGCCTGCGCGGCTCGTTTGACCGTAGTGCAAGTTTTCGTTTCGACTATGCCTACGTGCTCAACCCGGCGCAAGCCACAGCGGGCAGCACTACGGCCACACTGCGCGGCAGTTGGCGGCTGCATGGCTCGGCCCTGTGGATTTTCTAGAAGCGGGCTCAAGCATGGGGTTGAAGCGTGAACATTTGCACAGTCACCAGAACTTCTGCGCTGGCCCGTCGTGTCACGCGTCGGGCCACAGGCCTAGTATCGTTACACGCAGATACATGAACATGACGCTTCGGGGTTTCATATGAAGTACCAGCAGCTACCCACCTACACCACGGCCAGGCTCCACCCGCCCTATCGACGGACTGCGGGCTGGCTGGTTGCGATGGCAGCAGTAGGCGCCATTGCCAACCCCCAGTCACCGCAGGTGGTCAACGGGCAGGCGAGTTTTGCGACCAACGGCGCCACACTGACCGTCACCAACACGCCGGGCGCGATCATCCATTGGCAAAGTTTTGGGATCAACCGGGGTGAGCTGACCCGCTTTGTGCAGCAAAACGCCGCCAGCGCCGTACTGAACCGGGTCACCGGCACCGACCCGTCAAATATCCTGGGTGCGCTGCAGTCCAACGGGCGCGTGTTCCTGATCAACCCCAACGGCATCGTGTTCGGCCGCGGCTCGCAGGTGGATGTGGCAGGGCTGGTGGTGTCGTCGCTGAAGATGAGCGACCCGGACTTTCTGGCGGGCCGGTTGCGTTTTACCGACACGCCGGGCGCCGGTGAAGTGCGGGTTGAAGGCAATATCCGTACCGCCTCGGGCGGGCAGGTGATCCTGGTGGCACCTCGGGTGGCGAATTCGGGTCTGATCGAGGCGCCCAACGGCGTGATCTTGCTGGCAGCAGGGCGCAGTGTGGAGATCTCCGACATCGACCGGCCCTCGATACGGGTGGAGATTTCCAACAGCAATGAAGAAGCGGTGAACGTCGGCACCCTGATCGCCCGGCACATCTCCATTTACGGTGGCTTGGTACGCAACAGCGGCACCATCCTGGCCAACTCGGCGGTGGTGGGTGAAGGGGGCAGGGTCACGTTGCGTGGCAAACAGGCGGTGGTGCTGACACCCACCAGTGTGATCGAGGCCAACGGCCCCAGTGGTGGCACGGTGCTGATCGAGTCCGAGGGTATGACGCAAGTGCAGGGGAGCATTTCTGCGCGGGCGGTTTTGCCCATGCCGGCGCTGCCGCTGCCAACGATGGAAACGGCGGCGCCTTTGGTCAACCCGGCGAGCCCAGTGCAGCAGGCCCCCAGCGCAACAAATACGCCTACCGCTGCGGCCCCGGCCAGGACACCTGCCGCAACGCCGGTGCTGGAGCCCGTGGCCGCACCGAGCGCCAGCAGCGATGGTGCTGCCCCAGCGGTGTCGCCATCGGGCGGCTTAGCCCTGGCGGCAGCTGCGCCCGTGTTAACGGCAGCCACCAGTGCTGCAAATAGTCTCTCCCCGCCACTATCGGCGACAGTCCCGCCGCCTTCAGACCCATTGGCTCCGCAGCGCCCCGCGCCCCAGACGCCTGCCTTGCCGGTCGCACCCGCACCGGCAGTGCCACAGGCCCCCGCATCCGGCAACGGCATCGGCGGCAGCATCCGGGTGCTGGGCCGCTCCGTCAGCGTGGGCGACGACGCGCGGCTGGATGCCTCCGGGCCACTCGGTGGCGGCGAGATTCTGGTCGGTGGTGGCTGGCAGGGGCTGAACCCGAACATCATTACCAGTAATTTCACCTA
>JAJAZK010000167.1 GCA_026785765.1 Rhodoferax sp.
CACGCAGTGTCCAGTCTTGCAGCGCCGGGTTTACCGTCTCAGCGTCCACGTCCACCGCGTCGACCACCTCCGCCACCTCCGCCACCTCCGGTCCCACCTTGGCCGCGACCCCCACCACGCTGACCGGATCGATCTCCCTGGCGCTGACGCGTAAAACTTTCCGCTCCGATATAGCCGAAAGAAGTTTTCATCGGGTCTGGCTGCGATTCCGCCGCGCGCTGGTCTGCGCGCTCGGCGGAGTCGCCTTGATCGCCGCGATCACCTCGGTCTGCCCGACCGCGAATGCGGGGCTGTCCTGGTGAGGAAGTGCTGCGCGGCTGGTTCGGCGCGCCGCCAGCGGTAGAGGCACCCTCTGCCGGGCGGCGTTCGCCGACCGCGCGACCGGAACGCCGACGACTGCGCCCATTGCCAGGCGCCCCGTTGCCCGCAGCGGAATCGCTCCGGTTACCCATCCCCCGGTTCGGCGCACCGGCAGTGGCTACCGCACCAGCGGCAAGCCGCAAGGAATGGATATCGATACCATCGAGTTCCATCCAGGCGCCCCGCTTGAGCCCGCGCGGCAAAACCATGGCGCCGTACCGAATCCGGATCAGGCGGCTGACTGCGTGGCCGACCGCCTCCAGCATGCGGCGTACCTCCCGGTTGCGCCCTTCCGAGATCGTGACGCGGTACCAACAATTGGCCCCTTCGCCGCCCCCGTCCTCGATGCTTCCAAACTGCGCCACGCCGTCGTCAAGGCGCACACCACCCAGCAGCTTTTGTTTCTCGTCATTGCTCAGTGCACCCAAAACGCGTACTGCGTACTCACGTTCCAGCCCAAAGCGGGGATGCATCAGGTTGTTCGCGAGTTCCCCCGAATTGGTGAATAGCAACAAACCTTCGGTGTTCAGGTCAAGCCGGCCGACCGACTGCCATTTGCCCTGCTGCAGTTTCGGCAGGCGACGAAACACGGTAGGACGGTTTTGCGGATCGTCATGTGTTACCACCTCGCCGGTTGGTTTGTGGTACGCCACCACGCGCGGCGGCGGCGGGTCCACCCGAAAACGGATCGGTTTTCCATTGACCTTGACATGGTCGCCAAACTGAATGCGTTGCCCGATGTGCGCCGGCTCGTTGTTGACGGTGATCCTTCCCTCCATGATCAGCTGTTCCATCTCCAGACGAGAGCCCATGCCTGCCTGTGCCAGTACTTTGTGCAATTTCGGACTCTCGGCCTGAGGTGCCAGAATCCGCTTTCCAGCCAGGGAGATCCCTTCCTCCTCATCCTCCTCCTGGGCATCAAATCGGCCGGTTACCACATCCTGAAACAGCGTTGCGGAAGCGGGCTTTGGAGCGGCGTCTGCCACGCCCGGGACCGGCGGCACGGTCACCGTCCCGAGCTGCGGTTGTGGCATCTCAAAGCCGGGCGGCGGCGCGCTTGTTGCCGTTGCGTCGGCCGGTTCGACTAAGACGGAGGAGCCCGTCACCGTGGCCCCAGAAGATTCAAGTGGCTGCGGATCTGGTTCATGCATGGTGTGGTTTGGCGCCGGTATCGGGGCCCGTCAGGATTGGCGTATTGCCGTTGGCCGCGGGCTCAGTTGTCCCGGGTAACTGCGGAGTTGCGGCGTCGTGCGCAGAAGAACGGTCCGATGCATCGGTGTCAACCGAAGACAGTTCCAGTAGCGGTTCGACCAGGTCGCCCAGTGCCGGATTACCACCGCCCAGCGGCAACTGATCCAGGGAAGCCAGACCCAGGTCATCCAGAAACTGCCTGGTGGTCGCAAACAACGCCGGTCTCCCCGGCGCCTCGCGGTGCCCTATGACTTCCACCCAGCCCCGGTCCTCGAGCTGCTTGATGATCAAAGCGTTGATCGTTACACCACGGATGTCTTCCATGTCGCCACGCGTCACTGGCTGGCGATAGGCGATGATCGCCAGCGTTTCCAGCGTGGCGCGGGTGTAACGCGGCGGCTTTTCAGGGTGCAGCCGGTCCAGGTACTCGCGCATGGCCGGTCGGCTTTGAAAGCGCCAGCCAGTAGCTACCTGCACCAGTTCCACGCCGCGCTGAGACCACTCCAGTTGCAGATCGCCAAGCGCTCGCTTGACTGCATCCGCGCTCAACGCATCGTCAAACAAGGCGCGCAACTCCCGCACCGGCAATGGCTGTTGCGAACAAATCAGTGCTGTTTCGAGTACGCGCTTTGCCTGAGCCGTATTCATGGTCTTGCCATAGTCGGGTGGTGCACAACGACGGTGCAAATCAGTGAGGTCCGGGTACGGCGCCGTCGGCAGAAATCTAATCTGCGGCGCGTCACGCAGAGGTTTAGCCCGTACAGGCGGCTACAAACCAATCAACCGAAATTGTAGCGCAGGCCCAGCGCCCGCAGGGCGGCGGCGAAGTCGTCCGGCGGCGGCGAGCGAAATTCCAGCGTGGCGCCCGTCAACGGGTGTGCCAGGGCCAGGCGAAACGCATGTAAAGCCTGGCGCGACAACCCGGCTATCGGTGTACCGCCGTAGGTCTGGTCGGCAAGCAGCGGATGGCCAAGAGATGCAAGGTGGACCCGGATCTGGTGCGTGCGGCCGGTATGCAGGGTGCAGCGAAACAGTCAAGCTTGGACTGCGTTTTTCAGCAATTCAATACTGGTACGGGCCGGTTTCGCAGCGTGCCGGGATGGGTCGAGCACCGCCATGCGCAGCCGGTTCGTGGGGTCGCGGCCAATAGCGCTGTGCACGTCGCGCGAGTTTGGTCCGGTCCACGCCCGATGGGCCAATGCGAGGTATTGGCGCTGCACGCTGCGCGCCGCAATCATTCGGACCAGACTATCCATCGCGGCGCGGCTGCGTCCCACCAGCATCAGGCCGGACGTGTCCTTGTCCAGGCGATGCACGATGCCCGCGCGCGGCAAGTCCCCAAAGACCGCATCGTAGGCCAACAGGCCATTGAGCAGGGTTCCACTCCAGTTGCCAGGCGCGGGATGTACGACCAGGCCGGCAGGTTTGTTGATGACCAGCAAGTCGGCATCCTCGTAGACCACCTGCAACGCCATCGGCTGCGCCACGAACGCCCGTGACTGCGGCGTTGGCCGCAGTGCGATTCGACACTGGTCCCCACCCTTGACGCGTGTCGAGGCTTTGCGCAGTGGCGTACCGTTGACCGATACGGACCCATCCGCAACCAGCTGCTGCAAGTAACTGCGGGAGAACTCGGGCGCGCCGAGAACCAGCACTTTGTCGAGCCGCTCACCATGCTGCTCGGCTGCCACCTCAAACACGCGCCAGTCGGCTTCAAGATCCCACGGTACGGGGTCTTCCGTATCCGAATCAAGAGGGTCGCCAGATATAATCAAATCGGGATCTTTCAGGAAGGCTTTGTCCATGTTTGGTATGAAATTATCGATGCTGCGCGTGCTGCCGGGTTTGGGTGTCGTACTGGGCGCCTTTCTAGGGTCTGGCTGTTCAACCACAGACGTCGACAAGACCAGCAACTGGAGCCCGAACAAGCTGTATGCCGAGGCCAAGGACGAGCTGAACTCAGGCGCTTACGACAAGGCCATCGGGCTGCTGGAAAAACTCGAAGGACGGGCAGTCGGAACGCCGCTGGCCCAACAGGCGCAACTCGACAAGGCCTACGCACAGTACCGGGGCGGCGAGACAGCCCAGGCACAGGCCACATTGGAGCGGTTCATGAAGCTGCATCCGGCCAGCCCGGCGCTCGATTACGCGCTGTACCTCAAAGGGCTGATCAACTTCAACGACGATCTGGGTTTCTTCTCGTTTCTGACGCGCCAGGATCTGTCAGAGCGCGACCAGAAAGCCGCGAAGGAGTCGTTCGAGTCTTTCAAGGAACTGGTGGCCCGTTTCCCGGCCTCGCGTTATGTGCCAGATGCACGCTTGCGCATGACCTATATCGTGAATTCACTGGCCCAATACGAGGTCCATGTGGCGCGGTACTACTACAAGCGTGGCGCTTACCTGGCGGCGATCAACCGGGCCCAATCCGCCTTGACCGACTACCGCGAAGTGCCAGCGCTGGAAGAGGCCGTGTTCATATTGATGAAGTCCTACGATGCCTTGGGGATGAACGACTTGCGCGACGATGCCAAGCGCATACTACAAACCAGCTATCCGAAAGGCGAATTCGTGACGAATGGATTCAGGGCGACAACGAATCCATGGTGGAAGGTCTGGTAAGGCTGTCCAGCGCCGCTTGCAACTCTTCCTCGTTGTGAAGTCGCCGCATCGGCGGCAAAGCTGCCATCAACCGGCGTCCGTAACCCATACTGGTGAGGCGTGTGTCGCACAGCAACAGAACGCCCCGGTCTGACTCGCGGCGTATAAGTCTGCCAGCGCCTTGCTTGAGGGCCACCGCCGCCTCCGCAAGAAAGTAGTCGTTGAATGGGCTGCGCCCGGCGGCCTGCAGGCGGCTTGAGCGCGCCTCCACCAAGGGGTCATTCGGGGGCGGGAAGGGCAGCTTGTCGATCACCACCAACTGCAAGGCGTCTCCGGGGATGTCGACACCCTCCCAAAACGAGGCCGACCCGACCAGAATGCATGCGCGCCCTCCGGTACCGCTGGCGAGCCGCAACTGCTCC
>JAJAZK010000168.1 GCA_026785765.1 Rhodoferax sp.
AGCAGGGGCGCATGATCGATGACGAGGAACTGATGTCGAACGTGGCCAATGGCAAGCCCTACAAACAGTGGATCGAGAATCTGCGGATACGCTTGGACGACGTGCAACTGGCGGACGCGCTCGCAGGGGTCGAACAGCCGTATATGCGTGCGTCAGCATCGTTGCTGGACCGCCAGCAGGCCTTTGGTTACACCCAGGAAGACATCAAGTTTCTGATGAGCCCGATGGCGCAAGCTGGCGAAGAGGGTGTCGGCTCCATGGGCAATGACAGCCCGCTGGCAGTGTTGTCAGATCGCAGCAAACCGCTCTACAGTTACTTCAAGCAACTGTTTGCACAGGTGACCAATCCGCCGATCGATCCGATTCGTGAATCGATCGTGATGTCGCTGGTGTCGTTTGTTGGCCCGAAGCCAAACCTGCTCGATATCAACCAGGTCAATCCGCCCATGCGGCTGGAGGTGGCCCAGCCCGTACTAGGCTTCGAAGACATGGCCAAGCTGCGCGACATCGGTCGCCATACCCATGGCAAGTTCCGCAGCTACCTGCTCGATATCACCTACCCCTTGGCCTGGGGGCACGAAGGTGTGGAGGCGAAGCTGGCCTCATTGTGTGCCGAGGCGGTGGATGCAATCGGCAGTGGCAAGAACATTCTGATCATCAGCGACCGCGCGATTTCAGAGTCGCAATTGGCCATTCCCGCATTGCTGGCGCTCAGTGCCGTGCACCAGCATCTGGTGCGCAAGGGGCTGCGCACTACGGCCGGGCTGGTGGTCGAGACCGGCAGCGCGCGGGAGGTACACCACTTTGCTGCACTGGCCGGTTATGGTGCAGAGGCAGTCCATCCCTATCTTGCGCTGGAAACCCTGGTAGACCTTTTCGGCCGGCTGCCAGGCCAGCTGGGCGCCGACAAGGCGGTCACCAACTACATCAAGGCAGTCGGCAAGGGTTTGTCCAAGATCATGTCCAAAATGGGTGTATCCACATACATGAGTTACTGCGGGGCCCAGTTGTTCGAGGCAATTGGCATCAACAGCGAGACGGTGGAGAAGTACTTTACCGGCACGCCGAGCCGGGTGCAGGGGATTGGTGTGTTCGAGATCGCCCAGGAGGCGGAGCGTATGCACCGGGCGGCCTTTGGCGACGACCCGCTGCTTGCGTCCATGCTCGATGCCGGAGGTGAGTATGCATGGCGCGTGCGCGGTGAAGAACACATGTGGACCCCGGACGTGATTGCCAAGTTGCAACACAGCACGCGCGCCAACAACTGGAGCACCTACAAGGAGTACGCACAGCTGGTCAACGACCAGTCGCGTCGGCATATGACTTTGCGCGGCCTGTTTGAATTCAAGATTGACCCGGCCAAGGCGATTCCGGTTGCGGAGGTCGAGGCGGCCAGCGAGATCGTCAAACGCTTTGCCTCCGGTGCCATGTCGCTGGGCTCGATATCCACCGAGGCACATGCGACCTTGGCGGTCGCCATGAACCGCCTGGGCGCAAAGAGCAACACCGGCGAGGGCGGCGAGGACCCTGCGCGTTATCGCCAGGAACTGAAAGGCATACCGATCCGGCAGGGCCAGACTCTGGGCGACGTCATGGGCCAGGATGCGGTTGAGGTCGACTATCCCTTGCGCGACGGCGATTCGCTGCGGTCGCGCATCAAGCAGGTGGCCTCTGGCCGGTTTGGCGTGACTGCCGAGTACCTTAACAGCGCAGACCAGATCCAGATCAAGATGGCGCAAGGTGCCAAGCCGGGTGAAGGCGGGCAGCTACCAGGCGGCAAGGTTTCCGAGTACATCGGGCGGCTGCGTTATTCGGTACCGGGTGTGGGCCTGATTTCACCGCCGCCGCACCACGATATCTATTCCATCGAGGATCTGGCGCAGCTCATCCACGATCTGAAAAACGTCGCTCCACACGCCAGCATCAGTGTCAAGCTGGTCAGTGAGATCGGTGTCGGGACCATTGCCGCAGGGGTCGCGAAGTGCAAGAGTGACCACGTGGTGATTGCCGGGCACGATGGCGGAACCGGCGCTTCGCCCTGGTCGTCGATCAAACACGCCGGCAGCCCCTGGGAGATTGGCTTGGCTGAGACGCAGCAAACCCTGGTGCTCAATCGCCTGCGCGGTCGTATCCGCGTGCAGGCCGACGGTCAGATGAAGACCGGGCGCGACGTCGCCATTGGCGCCTTGCTGGGTGCCGACGAGTTCGGCTTTGCGACCGCTCCGCTGGTCGTCGAGGGCTGCATCATGATGCGCAAGTGCCATCTGAATACCTGTCCGGTGGGGGTGGCGACACAAGACCCGGTGCTGCGCAAGAAGTTCGCCGGCAGGCCCGAACATGTCGTCAACTATTTCTTTTTTGTGGCCGAGGAAGTGCGTCAGATCATGGCCCAGTTGGGCATGCGCAAGTTTGACGACATGATTGGTCGCTCCGACTTGCTCGACACCGTGCGCGGGATTGCACACTGGAAGGCCAGTGGCCTGGACTTTGCCAGACTGTTTGCCCAGGCCAGCGCGCCAGCCGACGTGGCGCGCTTCCACATGCAGGCGCAAGACCATGGACTGGAGCGTTCACTTGACAACCTGCTCATCGAAAAGGCACGCGCCGCCATTGAGCATGGTGAGAAGGTAAAAATCATGGAGGTGGCGCGCAACGTCAACCGGTCGGTTGGCGCCATGTTGTCGGGTGCCCTGACCAAGGTGCGGCCACAAGGCTTGCCGGATGACACCATTCGCATCCAGCTCGAAGGTACCGGCGGGCAGTCGTTTGGTGCGTTTCTGGCAAACGGCATCACGCTGTACCTGATTGGCGACGCCAATGACTACACCGGTAAAGGATTGAGTGGTGGGCGCATCGTGGTTCGGCCGAGCATCGACTTCCGCGGAGTCGCCGCCCAGAACATCATCATTGGCAATACCGCGCTATATGGTGCAACTACCGGCGAGGCATTTTTTGGCGGTGTTGCCGGTGAGCGTTTCGCGGTACGACTGTCGGGCGCGACCGCGGTCGTTGAGGGTACCGGGGACCATGGTTGCGAATACATGACCGGCGGCACGGTGGTGGTGTTGGGCCGCACCGGGCGCAACTTCGCGGCTGGCATGAGCGGCGGCGTTGCCTATGTCTACGACGAAGACGGGCAATTCGCGCGGCGGTGCAACACATCGATGGTCACGCTGCAGAAAGTGGTGCCGTCCGCCGAGCAATCGGCAGGTGCGACCGCGCGGTCCTGGCACCATGGGCTGAGTGATGAAGTCCAGTTGAAGCAGTTGCTGGAACAGCACAACCGCTGGACCGGCAGCAAGCGCGCCCGCGAACTGCTGGACGACTGGGGACAGTCGATGACCCGTTTTGTCAAGGTCTTCCCGATCGAGTACCAACGTGCGCTTGGTGCGATGGCCAACCGGCCTTTGCCAGGCAACTCTGCTACGCCCAAGGTGTTACCGGCACGTTCCAATGCTGCCGTGGCCTCGGCCGTCGCGGCCAAGTAACGGGTTTGCGAAACAGTCAAGACTAGGATCAGAAAATGGGAAAAGTGACGGGTTTCATGGAGTTTGCGCGTCTCGAAGAGCCGTACCGGCCGGTCCAGGAGCGCCTGCGGAATTACCGGGAGTTCGTGATTGCGCTGGATAACACGCAAGTAAAGACGGAAAGTGCACGCTGTATGGACTGCGGAACGCCTTTTTGCAACAGTGGCTGTCCAGTCAACAACATCATTCCGGATTTCAACGATCTGGTGTACCAGGACGATTGGGCAAATGCGGCAACCGTGTTGCACAGCACCAACAATTTTCCGGAGTTCACCGGTCGCATTTGTCCTGCGCCCTGCGAAGCAGCGTGCACCCTGAATGTGAACAATGACCCGGTAGGGATCAAGTCGATCGAACACGCCATCATCGACCG
>JAJAZK010000169.1 GCA_026785765.1 Rhodoferax sp.
GCGGGAGCCGTCCTGCCCCTGGCAATGCGTTATTTTCGAGATCGACGCTCGTTCAAGCCACAGGATGCCGAGGTCGCACTTGCCTTCAATTGCGAGCAACTTCCGTGTGCACGCAGCCACATCGATTTATCGGATCAGGTGGATGCGCTGGGCATGCGGCGCCTGCGCGTTGATTGGCAGATCGATGGCAGCGAACTGCGAGCCATGCGAGCCTTGGGGCAAAGGGTCAAACGCCAATTTGAGAAGCAAGGGCTGGCGGAGATTTCACTTGATCCCCGGCTGATGGATGGGGACCCTTCATTTCTGGCCAGTGTTCACGACGCAATCCATCACATGGGCACGACACGCATGTCGACCGACCCGGCGCACGGTTTCGTAGACCCCAATCTCAAAGTACATGGGACCGGAAATCTATATGTTGCGGGTGCCGCAGTGTTTCCATCCACTGGGTTTGCGAACCCGACGTTTACAGCGATAGCGCTGGCATTGCGACTGGCGGTCCATCTGAAGGCGGAGATTGGTCGTGCCTGAAACGCCCGAAACTGTCGACACGGATGCCAGCCATCGACTCGGTTTTGGCTGCAGCAACTTGGGAAGTGACCTTAGTTACCGTGCAAGCTGCTCACTCATCGAAACCGCGTTTGACGCCGGGTTCAGGTACTTCGATGTCGCGCCATCCTACGGCCACGGTCAAGCGGAACGAATTCTTGGCGATGTGCTGCAAGGCGTTCGCGATGAAGTGACTCTGGTTACGAAAGTGGGCATCGCGCACCCGCGCAGAGTCAACGCGTTGCTGGCCCTCAAACGAGCAGCGGCTCCCATCAAGCGCCTGCTGCCGGGATTGTGGTCGCATGGCGCCCAACAGACTCGCCGCGCTACAGCGCCAGGAGGGCAGTTTGGAGCAAAGGACATTACAGCGTCGATCGAAATGAGTCTGACCCGCCTTCGAACCGCCAGCATTGACTGGCTTCTGTTACATGAAGTGCGACCGAATGAACTCACCGCGGAGAGCCTTCTCGTGCTCCAGCAGGCGGTGGCAATCGGGCACGTGCGGGGGCTGGGTCTGGGCACTTCAGTACATGACACCCAAACCACGCTTGTCCAATATCCCGGCATTTTTGGACTTGTGCAAATGAACCATTTTTGGGGAGCCTTCTCATGGCATCCCGGGGAAACCCCGTTGCTTGTCACACACCGGGCAATTCGGGACGGCATGGCCATCGTGAACGAAGAAGGATTCCGGCACAGCCTCGAGGTTCAACCAGCATATGCGATCCTGCTCGACGCCATCAAGTCCAATGTAATCGCCGCAGATTTGCTACTCGCGGCCGCGCTACAACGACGAGTTGCGCGTGTGCTGGTCGGCTCATCGAGACCAGATCGGGTACGCCAGTTCATGCATGTGGCACGATCCGATTCATGGTCTTCCCTGGCCGCACAGTTGAACTCCGCTCTCGAGTCCTACCGCAAAGCCATCACCGAACGGCACGAAACTGCTTTCGAAAAAGCATGAGCAACCTTGAAGCGGGCTACCCGCTGCATTGCACACCCGAAGACGGGATTGCGCCGCCGCGACAGTACGGCAGGCAAGTTGCCGTGCCATTGAATTGTTTGGCAACCCCAATGTGGCCCTGTGATTTCCCCCGCTGGAGTACCTAGTGCGTATTGCCATCGTCACCAACATCCCGGCACCGTATCGCGTCCCGGTTTACAACCTGCTTGCGGCGCGCAAGGATGTTCAACTGCACGTCTTCTACGCCAGCGAGCGCGAGCCGGACCGCAGTTGGGATCTACCGCCTCTCACCCACCCGCATACCTTTTTGCCTGGCCGCATGGTCACGCGAGGAGCGCGCTTCATCCACCACAACCCGCAGGTCTATGCAAGACTGGGCCAATTTCAACCCGACGTGGTGGTGACCACGGGTTTCAACCCGGTTCATTTGTTCGCATTTGCCTGGGCCAGGCTGCACCGACGCCGCCACATCGCCATGACCGACGGAACGCTTGCATCGGAGGCTGGCCTGTCCACACTGCACCGCATGGTCCGGCGCTTTGTATTTACAGGCAGCCGGTCTTTTGTGGCGGCCAGCAACGGCGGCCGGGCGCTGCTTGCGTCCTACGGCATCGCCGCTGACCGCGTGCATGCCTCTCCCCTGTGTGCCAATGCCAATGCAGACTGGAGCGCGGCAAACCGCGCGCCGGCCGACGTCGATCTGCTTTTTTCAGGGCGCCTTGTCACCATCAAGAATCCATTGTTCGCATTGCAGGTGGCCAACGACGCCGCGTTGGCGCTGGGGCGGCGGGTGAGCATCGCCTTTTTAGGCAGCGGCCCGCTGGACCAGGCCGTTGGCGAGGCCGCCAGGAGCATGGGTAACCGGGTTGACGTGCACTTTGCCGGCCACGTCCGCCAAGCCGACCTGCCGAACTGGTTTTACCGTGCGCGCCTCTTCATCTTTCCAACCACCTGGGACCCGTGGGGTGTGGTTGCCAACGAAGCTTGCATGGCGGGGCTGCCCGTGCTTGTTTCGCCCCACGCCGGCGTGGCGGGCGAACTCATCCGGGACGGCGTCAATGGGCGCGTGTTGCCGCTGGACATAGCCACCTGGACGGCCGCCGCGGTAGAGCTTTTGTCATCGCCGGAATTGAGGGAACGCATGGGTACGCAGGCGCGCGGCCTGGTTGCGCCGTACAACTTCGAGCGCGCAGCGCAGGGCATTGTGGACGCGGCACAGCAGGCTACCCGCCAGCGCGTAGTGTGTGTCCAACGCCGCCTGACGCACTACCGGGTGCCGCTGTTCGAGCGTATGCGCGTACTGTTAGCCCAGCAGGGCGTCACGTTCGAACTGGTCTATGGCGACCCGACGCCGGATGAAAGGAGCAAGCGCGATGGCGGCAGCCTTGCGTGGGGCAAACACGTGCCTTGCCACTATTTTTGGCAAAACCGGTTGTGTTGGCAAAACTTTGGAAGCACGACAAGAGGGGCAGACCTGGTCATCGTGACGCAAGAGAACAAGCTGCTCTACAACCTGCTGGCGGTTTCACTGCGGCGGCCCAAGCGGTTGGCATTCTGGGGCCACGGTCGCAACTTTCAGTCCCTGAACGCGGAAGGTTTGAGCGAGCGCTTCAAACGTTGGACTTCGAGGCATGTCGACTGGTGGTTTGCGTATACCGGCCTGAGTGAGCTGCTTGTGCAGAACATGGGTTTTCGCGACAGCCGTATCACCAATCTGGAGAATGCGGTAGATACGCACGTACTGGCGGACCAATGTGAACACGTTACCCTGGCTGACGTGGCGGCGCACCGCTCGCGCCTGAATCTGGGGGACGGGCTCAGCGGCATTTTTGTCGGCTCGCTATACGCCGAAAAGCGGCTGGAGTTTTTGCTGGAGGCAGGCAAACGTCTCGCCGCCGAGGTGCCGGGTTTTCACCTTGTGGTGGTTGGTGATGGCCCGCAGCGATGGGTGGTGGAGGCGGCCGCGCAGCAGGAACCATGGCTGCGTTATACGGGCCCGGTGCACGGCTTTGAGAAGGCCGTCAGCCTGCGTGCTGCCAGCCTGATGCTCAACCCCGGCCTGGTCGGTCTTGGCATTCTCGACGCATTTGTGGCGGGCCTGCCCCTGGTCACAACCGACTGCAAACTGCACTCCCCCGAAATCGACTACTTGCGCAACGGCGAGAACGGCCTGATGACCGCAGACTCCATCGACGCCTACGTGGCCGCGTGTCGGCACCTGCTGCTCGACAGCGATGCCAGACGCAAGATGGGAGCCGCTGGCAGCCAGGATGCAGCGCGCTACACCATGGAAAACATGACACAGCGGTTTTGCGCTGGTGTGCTGGCTGCCCTGAAGGTGCAGTCGCCGTGAAGATACTGGTCGTTCACAACGCCTATCAGCAACGCGGCGGCGAAGACTCCGTGGTGGAAGCCGAGGTCGCCTTGCTGCGCTCGCGCGGTCACGCAGTTGCCATGTATGGCCGCGACAATCATGAACTGGCAGCGATGGGCCGCGCCAGCGCGGCGCTGGATACGCTTTGGTCGCGCCGCACCGTACAGGACATCAGCGCTATCTTCGCGCACGACAAACCGGACCTGATCCACGTGCACAACACGTTTCCGTTGATCTCCCCATCGCTGTACTGGGCCGCCGCAGGCGCGCGCGTACCGGTGGTGCAAACGCTACACAACTTTCGCCTGCTGTGTCCGCAGGCCATGCTGTTGCGAGACGGCAAGGTTTGCGAACAGTGTGTAGGCACGACACCGCTGGCGGGCGTGGTCCATGGCTGCTACCGCGGCTCCCGCGCGCAGACGGCCGTGTTGGCCGGCATGCTAGTGCTGCACCGGGCCATAGGTACCTGGGCCGACAAGGTTACCCGGTTCATTGCACTCAATGAGTTTTGTCGCGCCAAGTTCATCGAAGGCGGGTTACCTGCGCACAAGATCGTGGTGAAGCCCAATTTTGTCGACTTCGAGGCGCCGCCGCCCACCACGCGAGCCGGGTTTCTATTTGTCGGGCGCTTGTCGCCGGAGAAGGGGGTTGGCGTATTGGCCAAAGCTTCAGTCCAGGCACCTGGTTGTGAATTGACCATCGTTGGCACTGGCCCCGACAGCGCTACTGCGGCGGGCATTCAAGGTGCAAAGATACTTGGCGCACTGCCTGGCAGTGAGGTGTTGAATCAAATGTGTCGGGCGACCGCGCTGGTTCTACCCAGCATTTGGTATGAGACTTTTGGGCTTGTCGCGGTTGAAGCCTTTGCATGCGGTACACCTGTAATTGCGAGTCGAATTGGTGTGCTTGAGACTTTGGTTAATGATGGAGTGAACGGCCTCCTGTTTGAGCCAGGCAATTCCGACGATCTCGCCGCGAAGATGAGATGGGCACTTGCGAACCCTGGTCGTATGGCGGAGATGGGGCGCAAGGCGCGAGCGCACTACGAGGCGAACTTCACCGGTCGGGACAACTATGCGCAGCTCCTCCAGATATACCAACACGCAGTTGCTGGATGCGGCGCAACGAGGACATGATCGATGGCAATTGATATGACATGTCCGGTGTGCGGAGCTGCGGCGCGGCTCACCGGCGCAATACCCAGCTTCACGGCGGTAGCAGCTGCGCAGCACTTTGTGCTGGCGGAGGAAGATGGGGACAGAAATCGAAAACTTGCAGAACACATTGCGGCGCTTTGGCGTTCTACGAGTTGCCAACTAGCGACATGCACAAAGTGTGAGCTAGGTTTTGCATGGCCGTTCGTGGCCGGAGATGGCGAGTTCTACAACCTGGCCTATCCACATTCTGACTATCCAATGAACAAATGGGAGTTCTCCGAGACCGTGGACGCATTGCGACTTTTGCCCACAAAAGGCATGCAAGCCTTGGAGATTGGATCTGGCTTCGGGTACTTTCTGGAAATGGTTTCGCCAAGATTCTTTGATGCAGCCAATGTAATGGCCGTCGAATACAACGACGTAGCGCGGAAAAGACTGCTGGCAAAAGGCCATGAAGCTGTGGGGCTGGACATTAGGTCCAGCCATTTCGACCAATACCAATCGCGGTTCGACTTCGTTTTCATGTTTCAAGTGCTTGAACACATGGATGGCCTGGCCGCGTTGGCGGGTCGGCTTAGGTATTTGACAAAACCTGGAGCAGGCATATTCCTTGCAGTGCCAAACGCAGCCCGTATCGCTTTCAATGAAGAGCATGCGTCTTTGCGAGATATGCCACCAAACCATATCAGCCGCTGGACCCCAGCCGCATTTGAAGCATTTGCAAGCCTCATCAACTGCGAAGTAAGCGCAAGCCAGTTGGAGCCAATGTCATGGCGAAACTTTCTGAGGCAAGATCTTGTCTACGCGCACATGCGCCGTGCACAGCGACATGGAACAC
>JAJAZK010000170.1 GCA_026785765.1 Rhodoferax sp.
ATACAGGTCGCGGATGATCGCGCGCGCAGCCATTACCCCCGCACCCATGGCGGCACCCTGGACGGTGCGCCAGACAATCAGCAACTCCATCGACGGTGCCAGCGCGCTGCCAATGGCGGCAACGATGTAGGCTGACAGCCCCAGCAACAGCACCGGACGGCGGCCAAAACGGTCTGACAGCGGCCCCCATACCAGCTGCGACAGTCCGAACGCCAACAACAGGGCGGTGAGCGTCAGTTGTGCCTGCGCCATCGGCGCGGCGAAACCGCTGGTCAAGGCTGGCAGCGCGGGCAGGTACAAATCCGTAGTGATCGGTTGAATGCCAAGCAGTGCCGACAGGATCAGCACCACCACGCCAGCGGACATGGCGGGCCGGACGACCCTGGCGGACGGAACTGGAACGATGGTGGGCGGTGGAGGCAGCGGCATTGCGACCGAGGGTAGCAGAAGCCCGACAGCCTCCTGGACCGGTTTACTTCAATCCGAACAGGTGCGCGATCGCTTCCCGGTACTGGGCCTGGCCGATGGAGTTGGTATTGTGGTGGGAGCCACCATCGACCAGCACAAAGGCCTTCGGTTCGCGCGCAGCCTCATACAGTTTGCGTCCCAGTTCCGGCTTGACCAGCCGGTCCTCGGAGCCGTGCACCACCAACAGCGGGGACCCAAGGTTGCGGACCTTCTTGATTGCGTCAAAGCGCTGGGTTATGAGTGGCCCTACCGGCAGCCAGCCCCAGCGCATGCTGCTCAACACATCGGGAATCGAGGTGAAAGTCCCTTCCACGATCGTCCCTGCCTCGTCACTGACCTGGCTTGCCAGTTCGATCGCAAGGGCGCCGCCAAGCGAGTGGCCGAAGATGTAGCGTGGCCGCTGCGGATCACGGCTGGCCAGCCAGTCCCAGGCGGCGCGCGCGTCTTCATTGGCGAGCGCCTCGGAGGGTGAGTCGCCGTCGCTTCTGCCAAAGCCACGGTAGTCCAGAACCAGCACCGAAAAGCCGAGCTCCTGCATGCGTCGCACCCGGTGCGCCGAGCCGGTTACGTTGAAACGTGCTCCGTGCAGGTACAACAACACTGGTGCGGCTGAGTTACGACTGAAGCCATCGGGCTGCGCCGGATGCCACAAGGCGTGTAATTTGACGCGCCGCGCACTGCGCAGCGAATCGAATTCGATCCAGACATCGTCCATGTCGCGCGCCGCGCTGGCGCCCCAGTTGCTGCTGCTGGGCTGGAAGATCCATTCACCCTGCTTTTCCTCCAGCGCCGCGCAGCCGACCAGCACCACCGCGACCAATAGTGCGAGGGCAGTGTGGCGCAGGTATCGAAGTGGCTTCATGAAGGGGAAAAAGGCGTACCGTTAACAAATGAACACTGCCCGATTTTACCGTGCGGGCAGCAGAAAGCGCGCCGTCTCAGCGTGCTCCGGCCGAGCGTAACAAGTGTGCGACGCGTACCTGCTGGCGTTGGAGCGCATGCTGCAGCGGCGTCACACCTTCGCGGTCCGCGAGGCTGGGCAAGGCGCCGTGCGCCAGCAACAGGCGCACGATCTCGGTGTGCGCCGGACCACCGTCGCCCAGAATCACCGCCTCCAGCAGCGCCGTCCATCCGAGCCGGTTGACATGGTTCACGTCGATCGCCGTTGTCAGCAACAGGCGTACGGTTTCCACATGGCCATAGTGGCAAGCTGGAATCAGTGCCGTGCCGCCATAACGGTTGGTGCTTTTCAGATCCGCCCCGGCGGCCAGCGCGGCGCGGACGATGGCGGTGAAGCCGCGCGCGCCAGCCAGCAGGAAGGCGCTGTCTTGTTGCTGATCCTGGGCGTTCACGCTGGCGCCACGGTCGATCAGCAATTGCGCAACAGCGACGTGGTTTGCCGCGGTTGCGAGCAGCAGGGGACTGCGTTCTTGCGCGTCGCGCGCCTCCAGCGGCGCGCCGCGCGCGAGCAATTGCCCCACCAGGCTCAGATCACCACGCGCCGCCGCCCGCAACAACGCGTCCGCAGCGTCGCTTTGAGCGGGCGCCCTCAGCGGTAGCACACCGGCTACCGCGCCAGTGAGCAGGCGGCGACGCGAGAGTAGCGTGGCGCCAGGCGCCATGTCAACGGCCGCGCAGGAACATCTTGTCGAGTTCCGCCATGTTGACCTGGCGCCAGGTGGGCCGGCCGTGGTTGCATTGGTCGGAGCGGTCAGTGGCCTCCATCTGGCGCAACAGGGCGTTCATCTCCTCGATGCCGAGCTTGCGGTTGGCGCGCACCGCGCCGTGGCAGGCCATCGTGGAGAGCAACTCGTCACGGGCTCTGAGCAGCACGCTGGCGCTATCGTACTGTGCCAGTTCGGCCAACAGGCTGCGCGCCAGCTCGACCGGGTCGGCCTGGAACAACGCCGCCGGCACAGCGCGCACCGCCAGCGTACGGGGTGACAACACACTGATCTCCATCCCAAGCTCCTCCAGCGTTTGCGCTGCGCCGTCGGTGGTCGCGACTTCCTGCGCGCTGGCGGCGAAACTGGCCGGGATCAGCAGCGGCTGGCTGGTCACGCCCTGGTTGGCGCCAGATTGCCCACGCGCATCCATTTGCGCTTTCAGCCGCTCATAGACGATGCGCTCATGCGCCGCGTGCATGTCGACGATCACGAGCCCCTGCGCGTTCTGGGCCAGGATATAGACGCCATGCAGCTGCGCGAGCGCACGTCCAAGCGGCCAGCTTTCGTCAGGGTAATCCGTATTCGCCAGCTCGCCGGTGTGCTGTCTGGCGTCGTTGGACGGCGGCGCCAGGTAAGCGCCGGTGGCCGTTGGCGCATCAATTCCGGTAGGCTCTGGCCGTATCCACAAAAGTCCCAGCTCCGAGACCCGGTGCCCGACGCCAGCCATTTCGGCTTGTCTCCAGCCGGCCTGCGCAGGGACCAGCGTTGGCGTAGTCTGACTACTCGCCAAGGGTGTGGCAGCCGTCAGTGCTGGTGCGCCGCCCGGCTGGCCGGCCCGTGACACCGACAGCGCATCCTGGACCGCTCGGCGCACCGCCTGGTGGACTTCGCGGCTGTCACGGAAGCGCACCTCGATCTTGGTCGGATGCACATTGACATCGACCCGGCGCGGGTCGATGTCAATGTACAAAACATAGACCGGCTGGCGCTGGCCGTGCAAGACGTCGTCGAACGCGCTGCGCACAGCATGGCCGAGGACCCGGTCCCGCACGAAACGCCCGTTCACGTAGCAAAACTGCTGGTCGGCGCGGCTGCGCGCCGCGTCGGGCACGCCGACGCGTCCGCGCACGCGCACCGGGTGGGATGTGTCGGCGCGCGCCGCAGAATCCGGCGCGGCGCCCGTTTGGTAATCGAGCTCCAGCGACTGTTCGATAAACCCTTCGCCCAGTACATCGGCAAGGCGCCGGGTGCGCGCTGCATTCGCCTGCAGGTCGTCCTGGAACGCTGCGCCGGGCTGGGCACGCCATTGTTCGAGCAGGCGGCCTTCATGCCACAGTGCAAAACCGACGTCGGGCCGCGCCAGTGCTGGCCGACGCACGGCCTCTAGGCAATGCGCCAATTCGGTGGCATCGGTCTTCAGGAACTTGCGCCGCGCCGGCGTACTGAAGAACAGCTCTTTCACTTCCACGCTGGTGCCGGTGCTGCGCGCCACCTGGCGCAGTTCCCCGCTGCGGCCGTCGAGTGCCCAGGCGGCGGCGCCACCCTGGGCGCGTGAGGACAGCTGGCAGTCTGCGATGGCATTGATGGCCGCAAGCGCCTCGCCACGAAATCCGAAGGTCCGCACCGCTTCGAGCTCGGCGAGGTTGCCGATCTTGCTGGTGGCGTGGCGCTTGAGGGCCAGCGGCAGCTCTTCAGGCGTGATGCCTATGCCGTCGTCTTCCACCGCGACCAGCCGCACGCCGCCTGTCAACAGCCGTACGGTGATCTGGGTGGCCCCGGCGTCGAGCGCATTGTCAATCAACTCCCGCACCACCGAGGCTGGCCGCTCAACGACTTCACCGGCGGCGATCTGGCTGATCAGTTCGTCGGGCAGTTCGAGGATCGCGCGGCGCGGCGGCATGGGGTAAGGCAAGACGGACACGGCCCAATTTTAGGCTGGCCTTCAGCCCGGTGATAATCCAGCCCCATGGAACTTGTGGCCCTGCTGTTCGACTTCATACTGCATGTAGACCGTTATCTCGAGACCTTTGTTCGCGATTACGGCAACTGGGTCTACGCCTTGTTGTTCGTGATTATTTTTGTTGAGACCGGCCTCATCGTGATGCCGTTCCTGCCGGGCGATTCGTTGTTGTTTGTGGTTGGCGCAATGTGTGGTTTGGGCTTGATGAACTATCCGCTGGTGATGGGCCTGCTGGTGACGGCCGCCATCCTGGGGGACCAGTGCAACTACAGCATTGGGCGGTTTTTCGGGCCCAAGGTGTTCCAGTGGGAAGATTCGCGCTTTTTCAACAAACGTGCCTTTGATCAGGCGCATGACTTTTACGAACGTTATGGCGGCGTCACCATCATCGTGGCCCGCTTTCTGCCATTTGTGCGCACGTTTGCGCCGTTTGTGGCGGGTGTTGCCGAGATGACGCGCTCCAGGTTCACCCTGTACAACGTGGTCGGGGCGGTTACCTGGGTGGTTGGTATCGTCACCGTGGGTTATCTTTTTGGCAACATTGCCTTTGTCAAGACGCACCTCGACAAAATCATATGGGCGATGATTTTTCTGCCCGGTCTGCTGGTGCTGTTTGGTGCCTGGAAGGCGCGGCGCGACGCGGCGCACATTGGGCGCTGACGCATCAGATTATCCATTTGGGCCGTGCGTGCGTGCACTGCCAGTCACACCGTCCGGCTGCGTGCCAGCGGAGGATTCTTTGAAAAATAACGCTGGATCCCGCGCATCAGTGCGTCTGCGAGCTGCTGCTGGTATTCATCGCTGTTGAGTTTGGCTTCCTCGTCGGGGTTGCTGATGAATGCGGCCTCCACCAGCACGCTGGGGATGTCGGGCGCCTTCAGCACCGCGAAAGCCGCTTGCTCGACGCGTGGCTTGTGCAGTTTGCCAACCCGTCCGATTTCGCCGAGCATGGCGCTACCCAGCTCCAGGCTGTCCTTGATCTGCGCCGTGGTGCTCATGTCGAGCAGCGCGCGTTGTACCTCGCTGTCCCGGGTCGCAACGTTCAGTCCGCCGATCAGGTCGGCCTTGTTCTCCTTGTCCGCCATCCAGCGGGCGGCGCTGCTGGATGCACCGCCCTGGCTGAGCGCAAACACGCTGGCACCTTGCGGGCGAGGCGTAAAGAAGGCATCGGCGTGCAGGCTCACGAACAGGTCGGCCTGTACCCGGCGCGCCTTTTGCACGCGTACATGTAGTGGTACGAAAAAATCGGCGTCGCGGGTGAGGAAGGCACGCATGGCGTTACCGTTGACAGTGGTGGCGTTGATGCGCTCGCGCAGCAAATGCGCGAGTTTGAGCACCACGTCTTTCTCGCGGGTTCCGCCAGGGCCGATCGCGCCCGGATCTTCGCCTCCATGGCCGGGGTCCAGCGCCACGATGATCAAGCGGTCGGTGCGCCCCGGTTGGCTGGCGAGCGGCGAACGGGCGCCCGCCGGGTTGCTGGACGCCGTCGGAGGGAGCGTTGGCGCCGCAGCCGCAGCGCTGGCTTCAGGCGGCAGCGCCAATCCGGCCGATGCGGGCCGGGCTGGTGCGGCTGTCTTGCGTTCACTCTGGGCAATCAGGTCGCCCAACGGGTCCGTCCTTGCAACGCCAGGGGCACTGGCCGCCGGCCGGCTGCGCAGACGCTCGGCAATCAGCACTTCGAGCGGGTCGATGGCATGGGTCGGATACAGGTCGAGTACCAGCCGGTGCTGGTAGGCCGCCACTGGAGGGAGATTGAATACTTGTGGCTGCACCGCCTGCTTCAGGTCCAGCACCAGGCGCACCACGTTCTGGGCGTACTGACCGACCCGGATGCCGTCGATGGTGGGATCATCCGATCGCACCTTCGCCACCAGTTCGCGCAGCGCCGGGTTGAGCGTGATGCCTTCGATGTCCACCGCCAGCCGCGGCGGATGAGGCACAAAAACCTGCCGTGTGGTGAGGGTAGCGTCGGACTCGATCGTGACACGGGAATAGTCCGGGGCCGGCCAGACCCGGACCGCAACAATATTGGCGCCGAATGCGATCTGTGCGCGGCCCAGCAGCAGCACCAGCGCGCCAGTCTGCAGCAGGTCGCGGCGGTGCATCATGGGCACGTGTCGCCGGCCAGTGCCGCGCCGCGGGCCGTCTGCCCCAGCAGGCTGACGTGGCGCACGGTGCCATGCCCGACCTCAATGCGGATTACAAGGTCGGCGCGCGGCAAGAATACGCCAGCCTGTTCCGGCCACTCCGCGATCTTCAGACCGGGGCTCGCGAACAGATCGCGAAATCCGGCGTCTTCCCATTCGTGCGGATCCTTGAAGCGGTAAAAGTCGAAGTGCCAGATGTGCAGTGGCGGCGCAGCGTCGCCAGCGGCGGCGACGGTGTACGTTTCGACTACCGCGTAGGTGGGACTTTTGACGCGGCCTGTGACACCCAGCGCCTGCAACAGGTAACGCGCAAAGCTGGTCTTGCCAGCGCCGAGTTCGCCATGCAATTCAACGAAACAGTCGCGGATCAGCTCTTGCTGCGCCAGTTGCTGCGCAAAAATCCGGGTCTGCGTCTCATCCTGCCAGACGAGGCTTTTTACAATCGGCGAATGGACGATATCCGCGTGCTGGTTGATGGCAGTCAATTGATGTCCCGAATTCAGGCTTGGGGCCGGGAACTCGGATTCTCCCAAATTGGCGCCGCCGGCATTGACTTGTCCAGCGCAGAGGCCGGATTGATCGCCTGGTTGGCGCAGGGTTTCCATGGCGACATGGCCTACATGGCCCGCCACGGACTGAACCGCGCGCGCCCGGCGCAACTGGTCGATGGAACGGTGACGGTGCTGACTGCGCGCATGGATTACCTACCTTCGGCAACACCCACCGCATGGCAGGATATTGAATTCGCCCGGTTGCAGCGCCCGCAGGAAGCGGTGGTATCCACCTATGCACGGGGCCGCGACTACCACAAGGTCGTGCGCCAGCGGCTGCAGCAACTCGCCAGCCGCATCGAAGCCGAGGTTGGCCGCATCGGTTACCGGGTTTTCACCGATTCCGCACCAGTGCTGGAGGCCGAACTGGCGGTGCGCAGCGGTCAGGGCTGGCGCGGAAAACATACCCTGGTGCTTAACCGCGAGGCCGGTTCGATGTTCTTCCTGGGTGAGATTTACCTGGACTTTGCCTTGCCGCAGGACAGCCCGCGATCGGAGCACTGCGGTAGTTGCAGCGCCTGCATCGACGTCTGCCCGACGCAGGCCATCGTGGCGCCGTACCGGCTGGATGCACGCCGTTGCATTTCTTACCTGACCATCGAACACGCGGGTTCGATCCCGGTTGACTTGCGCCCGTTGATGGGTAACCGTATTTACGGCTGTGACGATTGCCAGCTGGCCTGTCCCTGGAACCGTTATGCGCAGCGCAGCCCGCTGCCGGATTTTGACTCCCGCGACGGTCTGACCGGAGCCCAACTGGCGCAGCTGTTTGCGTGGACGGAAGCGGAGTTCTTGCGCCACACTGAGGGCAGTGCGATCCGGCGCATAGGGTATGAGCGCTGGCTGCGCAACATCGCGGTAGCCATCGGCAATGCCCTGGCGCAGCAACCCGATGCCGCACTGCAGTCTGCACTGGCCGCCCGGGCGCACGACACCAGTGCCCTGGTACGTGAGCATGTGGCCTGGGCCTTGGGCTACCATCGGGAAAATCCTCCTGCCTGACCACCACTTTTTCGCCAATCCGCGACGATGAACTCCCTGTGCCTCCTGGTCATTGATCCGCAGAACGACTTCATGGACCTTGCGGGCGCCGCACTGCCTGTTGCAGGCGCCGCTGCCGACATGGACCGGCTGGCGGCATTTATGCGGACGCTGCAGCCTCGAATTGATGACATCATGGTGACCCTTGATTCCCATGCCAGTATCGGCATTGAACGCACCAGTTTTTGGCGCATCGCCGATGGCGGCCCGGTTGTGCCGTTCACCCTGGTGACTGCAGTGGACGTGCGCGCGGGCCGTTTTGCGCCGCGCGACCAAACCCGGCTGCCAGAGGTGCTGGCCTATCTGGACGCACTGGAGGGGGGCAGCGGTCGTACTCTGGTGGTGTGGCCGGTGCACTGTGTATTGGGTACCTGGGGCCACACCATCCATGCCGGGTTGTCGGAAGTGCTTGCGCAATGGGAGTTCGCGCATCTACGCAGTTGCGAGAAGATTCTCAAGGGCCTGCACCCGATGACCGAGCAATACAGCGCGTTCCGGGCCGAGGTGCCGCGTGACGATGACGTGCGCACGCACAAAAACACGGCCCTGATGGCGCGCCTGGCCAGCGCCAGCGGCTTGCTCGTGGTAGCCGGTGAGGCGCTCAGCCACTGCGTCGCTGCGTCCGGCGAAGACATGCTGGCGCAGCTAGAGCCAGACCGGCTGCGCAATACGGTGTTCCTGACCGATTGCATGAGCCCGGTCACCGGTTTCGAGGAAGCCGGCCAGAAGTTCCTGGAGCACCTGCGCAGCAGGGGCGTGCGCACGATGTCCAGCACCGACTTGGCGGCCCAGTTGGCAGCATGAGCCTCAACCGTGCTGCCGTGCGCCCGCCATCGGCCCTGTGGGGACTGGCGGGCCTGCGCTGGCTGCGTGGTTGGTGGATGGTGCTGGTGTTCGGCGCCCAGATGCTGGTACTGGCGTTGTCGCCCTCGAGTTACCGCAAGAGCCAGCGCCGAGTTATTTGCCACCAACTGGTGCTGGCGACCGCGCCGCTGATACCCGGTTTTGTCGTGATCAGCGCGGTGGTAAGTCTGGTCATCATCCAGATTGTGGTGGCAACTGCGGCCAGTTACGGCTTGAGCCGATACGCACTGGATGTGCTGGTGCGTACCGTCGTGATTGAGCTGATGCCGCTGCTGGTAGCGCTGTACGTGGCCCTGCGTTACACCCTGCCATCCGGTGAGCAGGTCGCCGGTCTGCGCGCAAGTGGTCGCTTGCATGCGTTATGGCGCAGCGGTGGTGACCCGGCACGCGACGAATTGTTGCCACGGGTACTGGCCGGCGTGTTTTCGGTGGCCTTGCTGGCTGCCATCAGTTGTGTTCTGGCACTCCTGCTGACGTATGTCTCGGTGTACGGTTTCACCAGCTGGGGTTTCGCCGCCTACACACGGGCCGTGGGTCAGGTGTTCAACCCGGCCGTCACGATGATCTTTGTTCTGAAGGCGCTTTTTTTCAGCCTCTCGGTTGCAATATTGCCAACTGCGCCGGACGCGCGTGACGCCGCGCAGCGTCAGCATGACCATATTGGTCTGCTCGGGCGTGTCTTTTCGGCGATTTTGCTGGTAGAGGTTTTTGCGCTGGTTGGCAACTACTATTAATCATGGCCCCGGAAGACACCGCCCAACCGCCGCCCGTGCGCCACCTGGAGCTCAAGGCACGTCTGCTGCTCCTCCTCATGCTGGTGCTGTTGTCGGCAGCGGTGGCCTATCTGATGTATGCGCGTGGAGCGTTTGAGCGCACGCAGCAACTGGTGTTGATCGCGGACGACTCCGAGGGTGTGGTCGTGGGTATGGACATGACTTTCTCCGGTTTTCCGATCGGCCGCGTCGGCCGCATCGAACTGTCGGATGAGGGAACGGCGCGCATCATCGTTGACGTGCCGCGGCGTGATGCACATTGGTTGCGCACGTCGAGCGTATTTACGATGGAGAACGGCCTCGTCGGCAGCACAAAAATCCGCGCTTTCAGCGGCATCCTGACCGATCCGCCGCTGCCCGACGGCGCCGAGCGCAAGGTCTTGCGCGGGGACGCCGCCGCCGAGATTCCGCGCATGGTGGCCAGTGTGCGCGAACTGGTCACCAACCTGAGCGCCCTGACCGGTTCCGATGCGCCACTCAATGCGACGCTGCGCAGCTTGCAGACCGCTGCCGAAAAGCTCAACGGCCCGCGCGGTGCACTGGGCGTCCTGCTGGGCAACGAAGCCGATGCAGGCAGGATCAGCGTGACGCTGGAGCGCACCAATGCGCTGCTGACGCGACTCGACGGTCTGGTGCGCAACGCCGACGGTGTGGTGCTAAAGGCCGACGGCATCGCACTGCGTACCGATGGCATGGTGGCCCGGGCGGACGCCCAGGTTTTTGGAGCCGGTGGTGTAGTGCCCGAGACCCGCGCCACGGTGGTGCAGCTCAATGGCTTGCTGGCCGATGCCCGCAACAGCCTGAAAAAGGTCGACGCCGTGCTGGTGGAAGCGCAGGCGATTGGAGCCAATACCCGTGAAGCCACGAACGATCTCGGCCTGTTACGTGCCGAAGTGGACGCCAGTCTGCGCAAAGTGGAACAGTTGGTCAACGAGGTGAATCGCAAATGGCCGTTCAAGCGCGACACGGAGATCAAGTTGCCATGATGGGGCGTGTCGGTCTGCTGTTGTTGGCCGCATTCAGTCTGGTGGCCTGTGGCAATACGCCACCGGTCCCGGATTGGCAGATGAATGCCAAGGGTGCGCTGGAGCGAGCCCAGCAGGCCTATCTGGTGGGCAACAGCCGGGTGGAACTGGCGGAGTTTGCGAAGGCGCGCGCAGAGGTGGCGAGCACCGGACGTGTCGACCTGCTGGCGCGCCTGGAGCTGTCGCGTTGCGCAACCCGGGTCGCCAGCCTCGTGCTGGAGGACTGCGCGGGCTATAACACGCTGGCTGCTGACGCGCCTGCGTCGGAACGCGCCTATGCCGCCTACTTGCGCGGGCGCGGTACGGCGCAGGAGGCGGCGCTGCTGCCGGAGCAACACCGCGCGGTCGCTGGCGCCCGCGCTGGCGCAGCGGCGCCAGACCTGACGGGCATGAAAGATCCATTAGCCCGACTGGTGGCAGCGGCCGTGTTGTTGCAAACCGGTCGCGCCGACCCGTCAACACTCGTCATGGCCGTCGACACGGCGTCGGCCCAGGGATGGCGTCGGCCCCTGCTGGCCTGGCTTGGAGTGCAGGCGCAACGCGCGCAGCAGGAGGGTGAC
>JAJAZK010000171.1 GCA_026785765.1 Rhodoferax sp.
GTACTTACACGATGAACTCGATTTGGTGCGCGAGGCCGCCTGTGCTGCGCAGTTGCGCCGCAACATGGCGGGCCTGGAACTGGTGCTCATTCCCGAGATGCTGTGGGACTACTGCAGCCCGGAGGTGATAGTGATGGAGCGCATGCGGGGCATACCAATTAGCCAGGTGGCGCGGTTGCGCGAGGCCGGTGTCGATATACCGAAGCTTGCCCGCGACGGTGTGACTCTTTTTTTACACAGGTTTTCCGGGATGGCTTCTTCCATGCCGACATGCATCCGGGCAATATTCAGGTCAGCGTGGAGCCCGCCACGTTCGGGCGATACATCTCGCTTGACTTTGGCATCGTGGGCACCCTCACCGAGTCCGATAAGGAGTATCTGGCGCAGAACTTCACGGCTTTTTTCAGGCGCGATTACAAACGGGTTGCCGAGCTGCACATTGAGTCGGGTTGGGTTCCGGCGGAAACCCGGGTCGATGAACTCGAGAGTGCCGTTCGGGCGGTCTGTGAACCCTACTTCGACCGACCATTGAAGG
Source organism: Rhodoferax sp. (assembly GCA_026785765.1). Lineage (GTDB taxonomy): Bacteria > Pseudomonadota > Gammaproteobacteria > Burkholderiales > Burkholderiaceae_C > CAISIP01. The sequence continues at coordinate 536 of JAJAZK010000171.1, forward strand.
AAATTTCCCTTGGTTTGGTGTTGATGCGGCTGTTCCAGACCTCACGTCGGTTCCAAGTGGAGATCCAGCCGCAGCTGGTTCTACTGCAAAAGACCTTGCTAAATATTGAAGGTCTGGGACGTGAACTCGATCCAGATCTGGATTTGTGGAACAGCGCCAAACCATTCCTGGAGAAGTGGATGGTGGAGCAACTCGGTCCGCAAAAACTGCTCGACCAGATGAAGGAAGAGGCTCCGCGTTACGCCAAGCTTATTCCCGAGTTACCCCGCTTGTTACACGACTTCCTCAAGCAGCGTCCCGATGTTTTGCGGAGGGAACTGAACGACTTGGTGCGCGAGCAGCGCCGCACCAACCGGTTTCTGCAAGGCCTGTTGTATGGGGGCGTCGGATTTGTGCTCGGATTGCTCATCATGCAGCTTTCTCCGCGCTGGCGACTGTTCTTCTGACCATTGGATCGCTGTGGCGCCAAGCCAGAGACAGGGTTCGACCCGGTTTGCGTTCCCAATCGGGCGGCTACGTCTGCAGCTTGCACTCGGCAAACAACATACCGCCTGCCCCTCTATAATAGAAAGTTTTGCAGTGTGCAAAGACAGGCCATCAATACCATGCCGATTTACGCCTACAAATGCGATTCCTGCGGGTTCGCCAAGGATGTGCTGCAGAAGATGTCGGATGCGGTGCTGTCTGACTGCCCGGCCTGTGGCTCATCGTCCTTCCGCAAGCAGTTGACAGCGGCCGGTTTCCAGCTTAAGGGCTCTGGTTGGTATGCGACCGATTTCAAAGGATCGGGCGCCGCTCCAGAGGCGCCCGGGGCGGCAAAAGTCGCTGAGAGTGGCGCCAGTACCGACACCAAGGGCGGCGAAAGCACTGCGCCTGCGGCGGCTCCAGCCAAGTCCGAGCCGAGCGCCACAAAGAAGCCCGACGCCGCTCAGGTTTCTGGCGCCTGATCAACCTGCCGTCGTGTTGCCATGCCCCTGAAGAAGTACCTGATCACTGGCCTGCTGGTTTGGTTGCCGTTGGCGATCACGGTCTGGGTGATGTTGTGGCTTGTTGGGTTGCTGGATTCGATATTCGGCGGCGTGCTGTCGGGGTTAGAGGCGTTGGTGCCTGGCGCGAGCAGCGCGGCGTTCGACCGCTTGCGTTCGATTCGCGGGCTGGGCGTGATTCTGGTGTTCCTGACCTTGCTGATGACTGGTGCCTTGGTCTCCAACGTGGCTGGCCGCTGGTGGGTGCGGCAATTGGACCGGTTGTTCGCGAATATTCCGATTTTCAAGTCCATTTACACCAGTGTCAGAAAGGTCTCCAACACCCTGTTTTCGGCTGACGGCAATGCCTTTCGCAAGGCGATGCTGATCCAGTACCCGCGTGCCGGGTCGTGGACTATCGCGTTTCAGACCGGTACCCCCAGCGGTGAGGTGGCCGCGCATCTGGGTCTGGAGTTCGTCAGTGTGTATGTTCCGACTACGCCCAATCCGACCAGTGGCTTTTTCCTGATGTTGCCTCGTTCTGAGGTGGTTGAACTTGGCATGAGCGTCGATGAGGCCCTCACCTACGTGATATCGATGGGGGCGGTTGCCCCGGGCGCGATCAGCCCGCGCAGCCCGGCAAAGTAGTTTTTCCATTCGGCCGCGCCAGGCGCCGGCATCCCGAAAGTAGTTTATGGCCATGCGTACCAACTATTGCGGTCTCGTGACCGAAGCCCTGATCGGTCAGTCTGTCACCCTGTGTGGCTGGGTGAATCGGCGCCGCGACCACGGCGGCGTGATTTTTGTCGACGTGCGCGACCGTGAAGGTTATGTGCAAGTGGTGTGTGACCCGGATCGAGCCGAAATGTTCGCAATCGCCGAGGGCCTGCGCAACGAATTTTGTATCCAGGTATACGGCCTGGTGCGGGAGCGGCCCACGGGCACCACGAATGACAACCTGCGCAGTGGCAAGGTGGAAGTGTTATGTCATGTGCTCACGGTTCTCAACCCATCGGTCACACCACCGTTTCAGCTCGACGACGACAACCTGAGCGAGACCACACGCCTGACCCACCGGGTGCTCGATCTGCGCCGTCCGTACATGCAGAACAACCTGGTGTTGCGCTACCGGGTGGCCATGGAGGTGCGCAAGTTTCTGGATGCCAACGGTTTCATCGATATTGAAACACCGATGCTCACCAAATCCACGCCGGAGGGCGCGCGAGATTATCTGGTGCCGAGCCGGGTGCACGATGGCCATTTTTTTGCGTTGCCGCAGTCGCCCCAACTGTTCAAGCAGTTGCTGATGGTGGCGGGTTTTGACCGTTACTACCAGATCACCAAGTGTTTTCGGGATGAAGACTTGCGCGCCGACCGGCAGCCGGAGTTTACCCAGATCGACATCGAAACCTCGTTCATGGGCGAAGACGAAATTCGCGCGCTGACCCAGTCCATGATCACCGCGGTCTTTCGTAACGCCATCGATGTGGATCTCGGCGTCTTTCCGGTGATGGCGTATTCAGAAGCTATGGCGCGTTACGGTTCGGACAAGCCCGATCTGCGCGTTAATCTTGAGTTCACGGAGTTGACCGACGTCATGGTTGACGTGGACTTCAAGGTCTTTTCCTCTGCTGCCAAGGCCAAGGGCGGGCGGGTCGTGGCGTTGCGGGTGCCGCAAGGCGCACGCGAATCCGGCGGACTGAGTCGCGGCGAAATCGATGCCTACACCGAGTTCGTGAAGATCTATGGTGCCAAAGGTCTGGCCTATATCAAGGTGAACGACGCAGCACGGGGTGCGGGCGACGGATCGGCGCGTTGGCCTGGCTTGCAAAGCCCGATCGTCAAAAACCTGCACGACAAGGCGCTGGAGCAGGTGCTGTCGCGTACCTCTGCCCAGGACGGTGACCTGTTGTTCTTTGGTGCCGACAAGGCGAAGATTGTCAACGACGCGATTGGCGCGCTGCGGGTGAAGATCGGTCACAGTGAGTTCGGCCGCAGGACCAGCCTGTTTACTGCTGGCTGGCGTCCGCTGTGGGTGGTCGACTTTCCCATGTTTGATTTTGACGAGGAGGCGCAGCGTTACACCGCCACTCACCACCCGTTCACTGCGCCGAAGGACGGTCACGAGGACTGGATGGTGTCAGCCCCGGAAAAATGCATCTCCAAGGGATACGACATGGTGCTCAACGGCTGGGAGATGGGAGGGGGTTCGGTGCGTATCCACCGCGCCGATGTTCAGCAAAAGGTTTTTGACGCGCTCAAGATCACGCCGCAGGAAGCGCAGCTGAAGTTCGGCTTTTTGCTCGACGCCTTGCAATACGGTGCTCCACCCCATGGCGGGCTCGCATTCGGACTCGACCGCATTGTGACCCTGATGACGGGTGCCGAATCAATTCGCGACGTGATCGCTTTCCCGAAAACCCAGCGCGCACAGTGCCTGTTGACGGCCGCACCGTCGCCAGTGGACGAGAAGCAGTTGCGCGAGTTGCATATCCGTCTGCGCTCGACGGCGCCCGCCTGAGCCGGACCTGTTCAAGCGGGCAGCGTGGCCATCGATCTCGGGAATCGATCCGGATGCCAAAGGCCTTCAAGATCCCGCAGTCCGTGTTGGTTGTAATCCACACTGCGCAATTGGATGTGTTGCTGATCAAGCGCGTGGATGCAGAAGGCTTCTGGCAGTCGGTCACCGGCAGCAAGGAACACCCGGGTGAAGACTACGGTGAAAGGGCGCTGCGCGAGGTGCGTGAGGAAACAGGTATCGACTGCGCTCACTATCCCGGCGCCACGCTGGTTGACTGGAATCTGGAGAATGTTTACGCCATCTATCCGCGCTGGTCCCATCGTTATGCGCCAGATGTGCAGCACAACACGGAACACCTGTTTGGACTGATGGTGCCTCCTGGCACAGTGGTCCGACTCAATCCGCGCGAACACATCGAATGGCGCTGGTTGCCCTGGCGTGAGGCGGCACTGGCCTGTTTTTCGCCTTCCAATGCGGAGGCCATCCTGATGTTGCCACGATGGACGGCGAAGGTACCCCAGTGACCATCGTTCGTGTTGCCACCTACAACATTCACAAAGGGGTGCAGGGATTGGGGCCACGGCGGCGGCTGGAGATCCACAACCTGGGGCATGCAATCGAGCAACTTGATGCCGACATCGTCTGTTTGCAAGAAGTGCGCAAGGTGCACCGCGGTGAGGCGCGTTATTTCACACACTGGCCGGCCTTGCCGCAGGCCGACTTTCTGGCGCCGCAGGGATATGTGGCGGTATACCGGACCAATGCGTTCACGCGCAACGGCGAACACGGCAATGCCCTGCTGTCGCGCTGGCCGGTGATTGACCACCAGCACGAGGACATGTCCGACCACCGGTTTGAGCAGCGTGGCCTGTTGCACTCGGAACTGATGGTGCAAGGCCACATGCTGCATGTGGTGGTGGTTCACCTGGGTTTGATCCGTGCTGGCCGCATGCGCCAGTTGGCACAGTTGCGCCGCTACATCGAACGGGTGATTCCGCAGTCTTCCCCGCTGTTGGTCGCGGGCGACTTCAATGACGGCGCAGCTATTCTTGAGCGCGAGTTGGGTCCGGTGGGACTGCGAAGTTTTGCCCCGGGGCGCAATCCGACCTTTCCGGCGCGTCTGCCATTGGTTCAACTGGACCATGTGTTGGGCCGTGGCATGGATGCGCTGGGCGTACAAGTGCCGCGCGGACGTATCTGGTGGCGCATGTCGGACCACCTGCCGCTGATTGCCGAGTTCCGGCTGCCTGACTGAGGCGCGTGGCGAGCATCATGTCACGGCTGCGCGATGGTCACGCGGTGGAACTGTTGCAGGGCGGCGAAGCCTATTTCGCGTCGCTGGTGCACGCCATTGCGCACAGCGTGCGCGAGGTCTGGCTGGAGACTTATATCTTCCACCTGGATCGCTCCGGGGTTCTGGTGGCACACGCCTTGGAGCAGGCTGCGTTGCGTGGTGTGAAGGTCTATTTGACGATGGATGGCTTCGGCACAGCGGATATACCAGCGCAGTGGAGTGCGCGTTTTGACCGTAGTGGGGTACGCTGGTCGATCTTTTCGCCGCTGGGCAGGATCGGACTCCTCATTCCCAGCCGCTGGCGCCGCTTGCATCGCAAGCTGTGTGTGGTGGACGGCAGCGTAGCCTACTGCGGCGGCATCAACATCCTGGACGATTGGTTTGATCCGAACCACGGCCCACTCGGCGAGCCGCGCCTGGACTTTGCGGTGCGTGTTACGGGGCCGCTGGTCAGTGACGTTGCCGATACCATGGCCCGGTTCTGGTGGCGCCAGAAGCTCGGGGGCGAACCGCGCACCAGGGAATTTCCAGCTGCATGGCGCGAGTTGAAGGGGGTGGTGCGCCGGGCTGTCACCGAGCGTCCGGAGTCAGTCGGTGGCACAAATGGGAGCGCCGCCCCGCTTGTACTGCCGGGCCAGCCAACGGCCTTTGCCGGTTTGCTGCTGCGCGACAACCTGCGCAACCGGCGCAAAATTGAGGCCGCCTACCTGCAGGCGATTGCTGGGGCGCGGGTCGAGGTCATCGTCGCCAATGCCTACTTCGTGCCTGGGTCACGGCTGCGTCGGGCCTTGGTGCAGGCGGCTCGGCGCGGCGTGCGGGTGCGCCTGCTTCTGCAGGGGCGGTACGAGTATTTTCTGCAGTACCACGCTTCGCGGCCGGTGTACGGAGCCTTGCTGGCGGCGGGCGTCGAAATCCATGAATACGCGGCCAGCTTTCTGCACGCCAAAGTCGCCGTGATAGACGGAATCTGGGCGACGGTGGGCTCGTCGAACCTCGATCCCCTGAGCCTGTTGATGGCCCGGGAGGCCAATGTGGCAGTACGTGACGTGGTATTCGCCACAACATTGCGCCAGCGCCTGGAGCATGCGATGGACAATGGCGGCAAGGCAGTGGACGCCGCCGAGTTCGCCGCGCGCCCCTGGCAGCAGCGCCTCAAGGAAACCGTGGCGTACGCGATCATGCGCACGGCCTTGTTGCTGGTTGGCCGCCGCTATTGAATCAATAGCTAGCGAGCGACGCGTTGGAGCCGGCGTGCTGCAAAGACCCTGTGACCCAAACGCTGGTAGGATATCTTGATGTTAATGCAGACCCACACCACCATGAGCCCTCAAGAGGTCGACGAAGGCGTACCGGTTTCTGTCAGGATTCGCGAGCGCCTGCGGGCGGCGCGCAAACGTTTCAACGCCAACGACAACATCGCCGACTTCATGGAGCCGGGCGAAATGGAAAAACTCCTCGACGAAGTCGAAGAGAAGATGAAAGGCGTGCTCAGCAGCCTCGTGATTGATACCGAGCATGATCACAACACGGATCAGACAGCGCGGCGCGTCGCCAAGATGTATGTGAATGAGGTTTTTCGCGGGCGCTATGTGTCGGCGCCGGCGATCACGGAGTTCCCGAACGCAGAACATCTCAACGAGTTGATGATCGTTGGTCCGATCACGGTGCGCAGTGCCTGCAGCCATCATTTCTGCCCGGTGATCGGCAAGATCTGGATCGGCGTGTTGCCCAACGAACATACCAACGTGATTGGTCTATCCAAATATGCCCGCCTGGCCGAGTGGATTATGGGTCGCCCCCAGATTCAGGAAGAGGCGGTTGTCCAGTTAGCTGACCTCATTCAGCATAAGACCCAACCCGACGGCCTTGCGATCGTGATGCAGGCAAGCCATTACTGCATGGCATGGCGGGGGGTGAAGGACATGGACAGCAAGATGATCAATTCGGTCATGCGCGGCGTCTTTCTGAAGGATGCCTCCCTGCGCCGCGAGTTCTTGTCCCTGATCCCCGGGAAAGGCTGAGAAATGCTGGTTCGACTTTTGTATGCGAGCCGTGCGGTGGATACAAGTACCGGGGCGATCGACGCCATCTTGTCCCACTCACGCCAATCCAACCCGCTGTGTGGCATCACCGGCATCCTTTGTTACGGCGGAGGCATCTTCCTGCAGGCGATAGAGGGCGGTCGCACGCCGGTGAGTGACTTGTTCGCGCATATCCAGCGCGATGTTCGCCACAAAGACGTGGTGCTTTTGCACTATGAGGAAATCCCAGAGCGCCGTTTTGGCGGCTGGACGATGGGACAGGTCAACACCTCGCGCCTGAACACCTCGATTCTGCTGAAATATGCGGAGAAACCCGAGCTGGACCCTTATTCGGTCTCGGGCAAGGTGTCGCTGGCGCTGCTAGAGGAACTGATGGCCACGGCTTCGATCATGGGTCGCGCCTGAGCCAATGGTGTCTTCACGGTTTAGACGCCCCATTACCCATGCCCAGTCTGGTCGGTTGCGACTTCAGTAGTCGTCCGGGCCCACGCAAACCGATAGTCATCGCAGACGGCGCATTAGTCGGTGAAAGCGTGGTCGTGGCCGGTCTGCGCCGCATCGAGTCGCTGCAAGGCTACGCCGACTGGTTGCGCGAGCCGCTCGACTGGGTGGGGGCGTTTGATTTCCCGTTTGGCTTGCCGCGCGAACTGGTCGAGCAACTCGAATGGCCGCTGGACTGGTTGGCTTGCATGCGCCACTATGGCGCTCTTTCGCGCAGCGAGATTCGAGAACAGTTCGCGGCATTTTGTGGTGCGCGTCCGGCTGGCAGCAAGTTTGCGCACCGCGCGACTGATCGTCCCGCCGGCTCCAGCCCATCCATGAAGTGGGTCAATCCGCCTGTCGCTTACATGCTGCACGCTGGCGTGTCGCCACTGATCGACGCCGGCGTGTGTTTGCCGGGGCTGTATGTCGGCGCGAGCCGCGCAGTTGGCGTCAGCGCTCCGGCAGGCCGGGTCGCGCTGGAAGCGTATCCCGGTCTGTTGGCGCGAGAGGTTTTGGGCCACGTCAGTTACAAGAGTGATGATCGGGACAAACAGACTCGGGAGAGGTTTGCCGCACGTCAGACGCTGGTCCAAGCGTTGGAACTCGGTGAAACGCGGCTCGGTTTGCAATTGGAAATTGACCGCGCCATGCGCCAACAGCTACTTGACGTCGCCACGGGCGACACGCTGGATGCAGTGTTGTGCCTGATGCAGGCTGCATGGGGCAGCTCGCGCGGGTGGCCGATGTTTGGATTGCCCGGCAACTTGGATCCGCTCGAAGGCTGGATTCTGACCGCCGACGCGGCGGCGCTGGCCGAGCCTACTTCGGGATCACCATTTCTTCGAGCTTCGCCGCCAGTTGGGTGACGGCCAGCGCGGCTGGGGAGCCAGGCATCGCCTGCATCAGCAGCTGTCGGCGCATTACCGCCTGTCGCACCGAAGGGTCAGCCGGGATATCGGCCATATGCACCAGGCGCACACCTTTTCCTGGCTCTGCCACCACGAACCGGTCCAGCACCTGTTGCAACTGACTGGTGATGGCACGGCCGTCGCCAAGGCGGGCGGTCTGATTGATCACCATGTGGATACTGGAGCGTTTCTGTTGCCCAGCCAATACCTTGATCGTCGCATAGGCGTCGGTCAGGGAGGTTGGCTCTGGTGTCGCGACCACAAGTACCACGGAGGCCATGGAAACGGCGAACAACACGACGTCTGAAATGCCGGCGCCGGTGTCGAGCAGGACCACGTCGTAGTGCGGGATGAGGCCAGTAATGATGCGCAGGAACTCGTCTCGCACCTCGGGTGTCAGGCGTGAATATTCCACCATGCCCGAGCCCGCCAGCAGTACAGAAAATCCACCCGGCGCCCGAATAATCGCTTCCTCGAGCTTAGCCTTGCCAGTAAAAACATCGTGCAGGGTGATCTTTGGGTACAAGTTGAGTACCACGTCCAGGTTGGCCAGGCCGAGATCGGCGTCCAGCACCAGGACCTTAAGGCCGCGCTTGGCTAGAGCCGCAGCCAGATTGGCTGAGACAAAAGTCTTTCCGACACCGCCTTTGCCGCTGGTGACGGCGATCACCTTGCCCACTGGTTTGAGAGGCACTGGCTCAACTGTGGAACCGACTTCGGCAATTTGTGTGGGTTCACTCATGATGTCACCTGGGGGCTGCTATCGCCTGGCATATAGCCGATTGGGCGCTCTATCCACGCGGGCTCGCCGTTCGACAAGTGACCAAACAAAAGTCTTTTCTCCTCGGCGCTGACGGCAATCACTGGCTGCTGGTCAATACACACCCGGTTACGGCCTTCGGCCTTGGCACGGTACAACAGGTTGTCCGCGCGCTCTATCCAAAGAGGGGCGGTGTAACGCACCCACTCTGGTGCGTACGCGCCGCCAATGCTGATCGTGGCGCGCACACTGGTAACGGGCGAGACCCGGATCGTCAGCGACTCAACCGTCTGGCGGATCCGCTCCGCCACTGCCTGCCCCACCGACACCAGGCAGTTGGGCAACACGACGGCAAATTCTTCGCCGCCATACCGTGCAATCGAATCCATTGGACGGATGCAGCCCGCCAGGCACTTCGCGACGGCCTGCAAGACCATGTCCCCAGCCAAGTGGCCATGGGTGTCGTTGATGCTCTTGAAGTGGTCGATGTCGAGCATCAACAACAGGGCGGCTTCGCCCGACCGCGCGACGCCGTCGATCTCGCGTTCCAGCACGGCACGGAAGTGGCGCCGATTTGGCAAGCCGGTGAGGGGGTCTTTCAGCGACAGTTCACACAGTCCGTCGATGACGCCCTGCACATACGCGGTGGGTGAGGATTCCATGCTAGGAAGGGAGGTGGCGCCGCCGTGCTCCAGCAACGCACGTGCGTCTCCCAGCCGCAGGTCACTGATGTCTACTACCGGGGACGCAATGGAAGATGTCACAAACTGTTTGTCTTGGTCTCGTCCAAAGTTTAACAGCAAGGTCTCGCCGCCCACCCAGTCGCGGCCCGCGTTTGCGCACGGACTATCGCAACACCGACGGGCGTCGGCTCAGGATGTCTCCCGCGCGCAGCTTATAGGCGCGGGTCAGGCGCCGCAACGCAAACTCGGACTGCGGCGGCCCTATCAATTGCTGCGCCATGGGTATGCTTTGCACATTGAAGCCGGCTGGAGCACTGA
>JAJAZK010000172.1 GCA_026785765.1 Rhodoferax sp.
AGGTACGAGCCGGATTGCACTTCTATCATTTCCAGGGCGACGCGCCCCGGGTTCTCAAGCCGGTGCCTGGTGCCGAGCGGAATAAACGTGGACTCATTCTCGGACACCAGAAATGTTTCTTCACCCCGCGTCACCTTGGCGGTTCCGCTCACAACGATCCAGTGCTCGGCCCGGTGGTGGTGCATCTGCAATGACAGCGTCCCGCCCGGCTTGACCACAATGCGCTTGACCTGGAAGCGCGTGCCGGCGTCCACGCCGTCGTACCAACCCCAGGGGCGAAACACCTTGCGGTGGATCTGCCCTTCGGTGCGCCCCGACTGTTTCAGCCGGTCCACAATCTTCTTGACGTCCTGCGTGTGGTCCTTGTGGGCGATCAGGATGGCATCCGGTGTTTCCACCACCACCAGATCGCTCACGCCCACACAGGCTATCAGCCGCGAATCGGAGAGCGCCAAGGTGTTGCGGCAATCCTGCAGCAACACGTCCCCCTGGGCGACGTTACCGGAGCTATCCTTGGCCAGTACCTGCCACAAGGCGTCCCAGGCACCCACATCGGACCAGCCCGCACGCAGAGGAATCACGGCGGTCGGCGGCAACATCGGTGCGGCGCCGCCGCCCGACGGCTGGGCAGCCGCAATGCGTTCCATCACGGCGTAGTCGATGGAGTCGCTCGGGCAGCCTGTAAAGAGTGCCTTGTCAACACGCATGAACTCGCCATCGAGTCGGCCATGGTCCCAGGCCGCCTTGCACGCGGTGAGGATATCGGGGCGGCAACCGCCGATGGCATTGAGCCACACCGATGCCTGCATCATGAAGAGCCCGCTGTTCCACAGGTAAGAACCCTGCGCAAGGTAAGCCTGGGCGGTCTCGAGATCGGGCTTCTCCACAAAGCGGGCGATCTTGCGCGCTCCGGTTTCGGGCGCCGTCGCCAATGGCTCTCCGGCCTGAATGTAGCCGTAGCCGGTTTCCGGCGTGTCGGCGGTGATTCCAAACGTCACTACCATGCCAAGCCCGGCCAGCAACGCGCCCTGCTTCACCACCGAACGAAAGGCGACTCCATCGGTGATGACATGGTCTGCCGGCATGACCAGCAGCACCGGGTCTGCGCCATCCCGCATGGCAGCCAGAGCTGCCAGTGTCAGTGCCGGCGCTGTGTTGCGCCCGACCGGTTCCAGCACGATGGTGCCGGGCTTGTCCATCAGGCGCAACTGTTCGGCGATGACAAAACGGTATTCCTCGTTGCACACCACCATCGGCGCGGCCAACTCGGCGCCGGTAACTCCGTTCGTACGGCGTATCGTGGCTTGCAGCAATGAGTCGTCGCCAACCAGCGACAACAATTGCTTGGGGTATTTTTCGCGGGATAAGGGCCACAGGCGTGTGCCCGAACCCCCAGACAGGACAACCGGTTGAATCAGCATGGATGGTTCTCTGGGAGTGTTTTGAAGGTCAACCCCGTGCATCGCCCCAGCGCAGTTGTGCGTCATCGTCCCCCTGGTAAAAGGTGGTGCCGTGGCGGTCCACGCAGTATTGGGGGGAGACGATCATTTCGTCAAAACGCATGCCAGCGCCAATTCTTGTGTATTCGAACAGGATGCTGCGCGTTACCATGGCGCCGCTGCGCAATGTGCTGCCGTGCCCGATCCAGGCCGGGCCGATGATACGCACGCCAGGTTCGATCTTTACGCCCGCGCCGATGTAGACCGGGCCCTGAATGGTCACCGCGTCCCAGGCGATCGAAGTGTTGAGCCCAACCCACACGCCCGGGCGGACCTCCCGCCCCGGCATGTTGAGTTCGGCGACTTCGCCACGCAACACGCGCTGCAAGACTGACCAATAGTCACTGACACGGCCAATGTCGATCCAGTTGAAGAAACGGCTCTGCGCAAAGAACGGCAGGTTTTCGGCCACCAGTTGCGGGAACAATTGCGAGCCGATGTCGTACACCTTGCCCGACGGGATGCGCTCCAGCACGTTCGGCTCAAAAATGTAGATGCCCGTACTGGCCAGCGTGGACTTGGCGTCGGCCGGGTCGGGCTTCTCCTGAAACGACAGGATCTTGCCGCCTTCCGCAGCCACCACGATGCCGTAATTCTTGACTTCTGCCAGCGGCACGTCCAGCGTGACGACGCTGGCGATAGCGCCTTTGTTCTTGTGTTCATGCAGGGCGGCGCCGATGTCCAGGTCGATCAGTGCGTCGCCACACAGGACGATGGTGGTTTCATCAAAAAACCCGCTGAAGTCCTGGATCTTGCGCATGCCGCCGGCCGATCCCATGGGTTTCGGCAGCACGTCTCCGTGGTCCCGGACGCCCTCGTACGAGTAGCCTATCTGTACCCCCCAGCGGTGTCCATCCCCGAAATACTGCTCGATTTTGTCATGGTGAAACGCTACGTTGACCATGATCTCGTTCACACCGTACCGTGCCAGGTGCTCGATCAGGTACTCCATCACTGGTTTGCCCAGGATCGGCACCATTGCCTTGGGCAAGTCATTGGTGAGGGGGCGCACGCGGGTGCCCTGCCCCGCTGCGAGAATCATTCCTTTGGCCATTTCAGATATTCCTGCTGTGTTCGGTTAACTCGGCGTTTGCGCCCCCGCTGGTGGACCGTAACCCGTGGGGTTGTCGGTTTGCCAACGCCACGCATCGGCACACATGGATTGCAGATCACGGGTGGCGCGCCACCCCAACAGCTCCAGGGCCGTGGTCGGATCAGCGTAACACGAGCCAATGTCACCGGCGCGACGCGCAGCGATCTTGTACGGCACTGGATTGCCGCTGGCCAGTTCGAACGCGCGAACCATCTCCAGCACGCTGTATCCGATACCGGTTCCCAAGTTGATCGCGCGGCATTCCGCCTGTGCACGCAGTCGCTCCAGTGCTTTCAGGTGCCCCAGCGCCAGATCGACGACATGAATATAGTCGCGCACCCCGGTGCCGTCGGGCGTGGCATAGTCGTTGCCCCAAATATTCACGAACTCGCGCCTGCCGATTGCAACTTGCGCCACAAAGGGCAAGAGGTTGTTCGGCATACCCTGCGGGTCCTCGCCGATACGCCCACTTGCGTGTGCGCCCACCGGGTTGAAGTAACGCAGTATGGAAATACGCCACGCCGGGTCGCTGCGGTAGAGGTCGCGCAGCATGTCTTCGATCATCAATTTGCTACGCCCGTACGGATTGGTGGCCGACAACGGATGGTCTTCGGTCAGGGGCAGTCGCTGCGGGTCACCGTATACCGTAGCCGAGGAACTGAATACCAGCGTCTTGATGCCGCACTCTCCCATTGCTTCCAGCAGGCGCAGCGTTCCGTGGACGTTGTTGTCGTAGTAGGCGAGCGGCTTTGCCACCGACTCCCCCACGGCCTTGAGCCCGGCAAAATGAATGACGGCGGCTGCCCCGCTACTCCGCAAGGCCTGCACCACAGCTGCGCGGTCGCGAATATCGCCTTCGATCAGCCCGAGTTTTCGGCCCGTGATGGCCTCTACC
>JAJAZK010000173.1 GCA_026785765.1 Rhodoferax sp.
AACTTCAGACCGGTATCGTTCTTCAGCGTCGCCGTCTGCGCCACCCGCTGCACCGTTGCGGTGGCTCCAGGTTGGCGGATCGACAAACGGAAGGCCGGATGGTCGCGCGCGAAGTCAGACACATTGCCGACCAGGGTCTGTGGCGAATAGCTGCGAATGCTGGAGTGGCACTGGACGCAGCCCAGCGCATCCACCACGCGCATGCCGGCAGGCCCCTGGTGGTCCTTGTGGCAGCTGGCGCAGCGCTGCCCCTGAAAGGTGCTCTGGTCGATGGCCGGGTTTGCAATATGGGATCCGGTTGCCTTGTGGCAACTGGTGCAGCTGCTGTCCGCCACGCGTTCGAACGGCTTGGCGTGGCAGGCGCGGCAATCCTGCGCGAAGGTTTGGTGCGCCGAGGAAATCGGCCCGGGATTCCAGAAAGTGTCCAGGCGCTTGGTGTTTGTCAGCAGCCATGCGACGGCCCGTCCGTGCGGGCCTTGCACTGCCGGGGCAGTTGCCTCGGACGCCGCCGGATGGTAGGCATGCCACGCGGGCAAGGCCGCGAACGCCACAATCACCGCCAGGCTGAGCAACCAGGCCAGGCCGCGGCGCGTGATCCAGCTCTCACGCAGGCCGCCGCCGCGCCCGGTGAGGGTGTTCGACCCCTGCGTGGCGGCCGAGTCGCGCAGGGCAAACGACAGCGTGATCTGCGCCGTCGCCGCCGAAGCGCCGTCCTGCAGCGCTTCGACCACGAAGTCGTATGGGCCAATCGTGATTTGCTGGCCCAGCGCAAGACGCACCCTGGTCTCGACGCGCTGGTTGACAAACACCGGCCCGGCGGCGCTCAGGTACAGGAAACCGTCTTCGGCGCGGTAGATCGAGGCGTGTTCCAGCCGCACCCTCGGGTCTGGCAGGAAAATCTTGCACGACGCCGCGCGCCCCAGCCCCAGGATCTCCCCGGCAACCGCGCGGTCCACCCGGGCCACCGTATCGGTCGCATCCGGGTGCACCTGTTCGACCAGCTTGCAGCGAATCATCGGCGTCTACCAGTAGATGAAGACCGAAACGATGTGGGCCGCAAGCGCGAACAACAAGGCCATTGACAAAGGCACATGCAGCAACAGCCACAGGCGCAACCGCGCCAGCGCACGGTATTCACGCCGGATACGCTCTACCGCCGAGCGCCGGCTCAGCATCAAGCCAAACAGCTCGCGGCCCAGGCGGCCCTGCTCATCCAACAGGCCGCGATTGAGTTGCTGCATGCGGCGCACCGCCAGTGCGGTCGGGCAGCGCCGCGAACTGCTTTTCAGGAGATGGTCGAACACTGTCCCCTGCAGCCGCGTATTCTCCGCCGCATCCAGGGTCAAAGTGTTGTACTCGTCCGGCAGCCGCAAGACCACGCGCCGGGCCTGCTGATCGATCTCGGTCACTTGCAGCATCAGCGTCTGCACGCTGTCCTCACCCATGGCGTCGGTCATGCGCGACGGTATGCGCAGGTACATCACCACGCCATACATACCACTGCCAACCACCAGCAGCAGCAGGACAAACGTCAGGGAGTGCAGGTTAAAGCCCAGTTCCAGCCCGCTGTGCAGGGTGGCAATGACCACCACTGCCACGCCCAGGTACACATGGGCAGACAACCACCCCTGCAGCGAAGTGCCCGAGGCGCCATAACGGCGCTTGCGTACGCCCAGCAGCAGCAGCCAGAGGATGAGCAGAGCGGCCAGCGTGCCCAGCGCATACCCCATCGGACTGCCACCATACCCGAGACCACCGGGGCTGTCGAAGCGGTAATTGCGGTGCCAGCCATAGGCCAGCGCGCACACTAGACTCAATAGCACCGCCAACTTGAGATAGCGGTACCGTTTGAATTCCAGAAAACTCTGGTGCTGCATCCCCCTGGAAACCTCTTGTTGTTGGTCAGTACGATAGCCCGGCATCAACTCGCCCAAGCCTTTGAAGCACTATTGCAAGACCATTATGAATGCGGGGCCGTTATCCGCGCACGGCATTCGCCCACCTGTTGACTGCATGCAACAACCGGTGCGGCACTGCTTGACGCAAACCAACGCGCATGCCACGCCATTCCGACCCTGCCTGGCAGACGGTCGCGCTGTCAGTTGGGACCTGAACGCTGTCAGGGCCGCACAGCAGGGGTCTCGATCAACATGCCCGCGTAACCGATGGTGCCCTCCGCGCCGGTCGCGCTCAGGCCCTGGAACACCATCGGATCACGCCCATCACGGATATTCTGCGGCGCCACCCTGGCCAGGATCGACTGGCCCGAAATACGCATGTGCAAAGCCGTGACGTTGCCCTGTGCATCCAGGCCAGCCGTCATCTTGCACTGGGTGCTGGGCCGACGCGCCAGTTGGGCGCAAGAATCTTCGAAAACCCGCGCACATAAATAGTGCGTTGCAGACCGTCGAGCGAACACAGGCGGGTCGCCGATTCGGGCGCAAGATGGCTGTATGTGTCGTCTTCCAGTATGTGAAACTGATGCTGGTTGGCCAGCTCCAGCAGCCGGTGCGCGCTACCGGGTGTCAGACAAAACCCGGTCGGGTTGTGCAGCACACTGACACTGACAAACAGTTTCGACGCGTGGTCCTGGCAGAAACCTTCCATCGCCTCCAGATCCGGTCCGCTCTCGCTGCGCGGTACGGGAAGAATGCGCATGCCGAGCGCCTCGAGGCGCGCAAACTCGATCGCCCAGCCCGGTTCCTCGACCATCACATGGTCGCCAGCGCGCAGCAGGGAGCGGCTGACCACATCCAGTGCATGGGTGGCCCCCACGGTGGTGATGATCTGTTTGGTCGGCGCCGGGATGTACAGTCCGGCCAGTTTTTCCGACAGGGCGATTAGGGATGCGTTCGGCGAAACGGCCCGCGAGTTGTTCGGTCAAGGACTGGGCCCTGGTTTTCATCAGCATGGCGCGCTTTCCTTGTGTACCGTCTGGACCGACAACACAGATTGCAAACTGCATTGCCTTTCTGTATGGATGGTGTATCGGTAGTAAAGGTTACAGTGCAGACCGTTCCATGACAAGCAACACACTGCACTCGCGGCAAACCGCTGCCACGTCGACAGCGCCGACGCGGCGCACCCGCAAGCGCGGGCCAGGCACGGGTGTTGGCGCAGCCAACCGCTCAGTAGCGCGCGTCACGGAGGTTTTCCGATGAACGCCGCCGAATACACGACCCTGTTTGCGTTTTGTACCGCGATGAGTTTCTCGCCAGGGCCCAACACCACGTTGGCCGCAGCGCTGGCGGCCAACCATGGGCTCCGGGGCGCCTTGCGCTTTTGCCTGGCGGTCCCCGCCGGGTGGACGCTGATCATGGTGGGCTGCGGACTGGGACTCGGCGCCGTGGTGACCGGTGTTCCGGCGTTGCGCTGGGGCATCAAGATCTTTGGCATTGCCTATATGTTGTGGCTGGCCTGGAAACTGGCCAACTCGGGCACGATGGCGCAGGTGGACAGCGCGCGGCTGAACGTCGGGTTTCGCGCCGGTGTAGGTTTCCAGTTTCTCAATATCAAAGCGTGGATGCTGGCCCTCACGCTGAGCGCGGGCTGGGTTGTGAACGCGGCCGGTCAGCCCTCCAGTAACCCCGGCGAGCGCCTGGCGATCGTTTGCGCGGTCATGGTGGTCTTCGCCTTCGCGAGTAACTTCAGTTATGCACTGGTGGGCTCCCTGTTGCGCAATTTCCTTGAGCATGGCAAACGCCTTTTGTGGTTCAACCGGGCCTTGTCGCTGGTGCTGCTGGCAACCGCCATCTGGATGGTCGGCATATGAAGCCGGAAGAAGTTCGTGGTCTTTGGCTGGGCCTGCTGGCTGTCGTGTTGTTCGCCGCAACTTTGCCGATGACCAAACTGGCCACCGGAAGCGCGGCTGCACCGGCTTTGTCACCCGCTTTTGTCACCTTCGGCCGCGCCGCGGTGGCCGGACTGTTGTCGGTGCTGTATCTGTTGTGGACGCGCAGTGCCTTCCCGCGTGGTCGGCAATGGGGCGTCCTGGCCTTCACCGCCTGCGGCATCGTGGTCGGATTCCCGTTGTTCATGGCCATGGGATTGCGCCACCTGGAATCCATCCACGCCTCGGTGGTGACCGGCATTCTGCCGCTGGTGACCGCAGTTACGGCATCCTTGTGGTTGCGCCAGCGCCCGAGTTTCGGTTTCTGGTTGTGCGCAGTTGCTGGCAGCCTGCTGGTGGTCTGCTTCATGGTGCTACGTTCCGGTGCGCCGGGCAGCAGCGCCCAATGGGCCGACCTGCTGCTGGTGCTGGCCGTGTTGAGCGCGGCATTGGGATATGTGAGTGGGGGCCAGCTTAGCGCACAACTCGGCGCCGAACGTGTCATTTGCTGGGTGCTGGTGATCAGCTTGCCACTCACGGTGCCGGTGGCCCTGCTGAACTGGCCAAGCCAGCCGGTGGCGTCGGTGTCCTGGGGCGGTTTTGCCTTTCTGGCATTGTTCTCCATGTGGCTGGGCTTTTTTGCCTGGTACCGCGCGCTGGCAATCGGCGGCACGGTGCGCGTGAGCCAGGTGCAACTGCTGCAGCCGTTTCTGAGCATGTTGATGTCGGTGCCGCTGCTGGGTGAGACACTCGACGCGCTCAGTGTCGGTTTTGCGCTGGCCGTCATTGCCACCGTTTTTCTGGGCAAGAGAATGCCAGTGGGGTCCAGCGCGCCACCAGTCCAGCCGGGCGAATCAGCGACAAAAGGAGTTGCATGAAGACATCCGTAAGTCAGGCCGGGCAAGGTGTTTTTGGTCCATATGGAGAAGATGAATGAAGCAGTCCCCAAACCACAACAGCCCGTGGCAACTGGCGCGGCGCGCCGAGCGCATGAACCCGTCGGTGATCCGCGAAATCCTCAAAATCACCGAGCGCCCGGGCATCATCAGTTTTGCCGGCGGCCTGCCCTCGGCAAAGACTTTTCCGGTAGCCGAATTTGCGCGCGCCTGCGCCACCGTGTTGCGCGAAGATGCAGCGGCAGCACTGCAGTACTCTGCGAGCGAAGGTTACGGCAAACTGGTGGAGATGGTGGCTGAGCGCCTCCCATGGGCGGTCGATCCGGGCCAGATCCTGATCACCACCGGCTCGCAACAAGGGCTGGATCTGGTTGCCAAGGTGCTCATCGACAGCGACAGCCCGGTGCTGGTCGAGACACCGACCTACCTGGGCGCGCTGCAGGCCTTTGCGCCGATGGAGCCGCGGATTGTGAGCGTGCGCAGTGACAAGTCCGGCGTCGACGTGGACGACCTGACGCGCAAACATGTGGCCGGGACCCGCTTTCTGTATGTGTTGCCGAATTTCCAGAACCCGACCGGGCGCACCATGGACGAAGCGCGCCGCGCCGCGCTGGTGGAGCGCGCCGCACAACTCGGGTTGCCGTTGGTGGAAGACAACCCGTACGGCGACTTGTGGTTTGACGCCCCGCCACCGCCGCCACTCACGGCGCGTAATCCGGACGGTTGTATTTACCTGGGCTCTTTCTCCAAAGTGCTCGCGCCCGGGCTGCGCCTGGGATTCCTGGTCGCCCCCAAGGCGGTGTTCCCCAAGCTGCTGCAAGCCAAGCAAGCCGCCGACCTGCACAGCCCGGGCTTCAACCAGCGCGTCATCGCCGACGTCATGCAAGGTGGATTCCTGGACCGCCATGTTCCCACCATCCGTGCCCTGTACAAATCGCAGCGCGACGAGATGCTGTCTGCGCTGGCGCGCGAGATGCCCGGTGCGGACCAAGAAGACCCGGACCAGCGTATGACCTGGAACAAGCCCGACGGCGGTATGTTCCTCTGGGCACGCCTGCCAAAGGGCATGGACGCCATCGCCCTGTTGCCCAAAGCAGTTGACAAGGGTGTGGCCTTTGTGCCGGGCGCAGCCTTTTTCGCCGACTCGCCGGACTCGCGTAGCCTGCGTCTGTCCTTCGTCACGCCCAGTGTGGCCGAGATTGAACGCGGCGTGGCGGCGCTGGCGGCGGCGGTGCGCGAAAACATGCCCGTCACGGCCTGAGTTTGGAGAGCACCACATGATGCACATCTGGGGACGCCTGAGCTCGATCAACGTGCGCAAGGTGATTTGGGCCGCGCAGGAGACCGGGGAGCCGTTCGAGCGTACCGACGCTGGCGCGGCATTCGGCATTGTCAAGACCGCCGACTACCTGCGCATGAACCCGCACGGTCTGGTCCCGGTGCTGCAGGATGGTGATGCCACGCTGTGGGAGTCGAACGTGATCGTGCGTTACCTGGCCGCCAGATTTCCCCACTGCGGTCTTCTGCCAGCAAGCCTGACGCTGCGTTTCGAAGCCGAGCAGTGGATGGACTGGCAGCAGACAACGTTCAACGGTGCTGGTCGTGACGCCTTCATCCAGTGGATCCGAACGCCAGCGGAGCAGCGCAACCCCGAGCTGATCGCGCGCTCGGTCGCCGCGACCGAGCCGCTGCTGGGCCTACTGGAGGAGCACCTGTCGGGCAACGAATGGATGGTCGGTGATCGCTTCTCGATGGCCGATATTCCGCTGGGCTGCGAAATTCACCGCTGGTTCGGCCTGCCACAGCCGCGCCGCAGCTGGCCGCACCTGGAGCGCTGGTACGTGGCCTTGTGCGCGCGCCCGGCAAGCCGCGGTGTTCTGGATCTGCAATTATCCTGAGGAACCCGATCGTGCAACAACGCCCTTTCCAGCAGGTCGACGTGTTCACCGCCACCGCCTACCTCGGCAATCCGGTGGCCGTGGTGCAGCGCGGCGAAGGGCTGAGTGACGCGCAGATGCAGCAGTTTGCGCGCTGGACCAACCTGTCGGAGACCACTTTTCTGCTGCCACCCACGGATCACAAGGCTGACTACCGTTTGCGCATCTTCACTCCTTACCGCGAACTGCCTTTTGCCGGCCACCCTACGCTGGGCAGCTGTCATGCCTGGCTGGCAGAGGGCGGTCAGCCGAAGGATGCGCACGGCGTGGTGCAGCAGTGCGCCGCCGGACTGATTCAGATACGGCGCCAGGCCGACCGGCTGGCTTTTGCCGCGCCGCCGTGCCTGCGCAGCGGGCCGCTGGACCCGGAACTGCTGCAACGGATCCTGCGCGCCTTGTCGCTGCGGCCTGGCGACGTGGTGGACCACCAATGGGTCGACAACGGCCCAGGCTGGAGCGCGATCCGTCTCGCTTGCGCCGAAGAGGTGTTGGCGCTGCGCCCTGATTGGGCGCTCTTGCAGGATATCAAGCTGGGGGTGGTTGGTGCCCATGCGCCAGGAGGCGAGACGCAGTTCGAGGTGCGTGCGCTGATTGGTGAAGGTGCGGGTTATGAGGACCCGGTGACCGGCAGCCTGAACGCCAGCCTGGCGCAGTGGCTGATAGCCACCGGCGTAGCAGCAGAAAAGTATGTGGCTGCGCAAGGCGCCTGCCTGCAACGCGCCGGGCGTATATTTGTGGAGCGTGATGGCGCAGGGCAGGTGTGGGTTGGCGGCCACGCGGTTACCTGCGTCAGTGGCAGCGTCGCGATCTGAGACCGGTCGCCCATGCAATTCCCCACGCTGCAGGAAATCGAAGCCGCCGCCCTGGTGGTGTACCGCGAGTTCCAGGCCACGCCGCAGTACCGATGGGCTTTGCTCAGTGAACGGCTGGGCACGGACTGCTGGGTCAAGCATGAGAACCATACGCCCGTGGGCGCCTTCAAGATCCGTGGCGGCCTGACCTACTTCGACACGCTGCGCCAACAGGGCGCGCTGCCGACAACCGTGATCAGCGCGACGCGCGGCAACCACGGGCAGAGTATTGCCTGGGCTGCGCGGGCAAACGGCGTGGCATGCAACATCGTTGTGCCAAAAGGCAACTCGGTGGAAAAAAA
>JAJAZK010000174.1 GCA_026785765.1 Rhodoferax sp.
TGTCTACGCTTTGGGCTACAGTTCAGTCGCCGGGGTACCGCTGCAAGACCGGGCGCCGCATTAAGGCCGAACTGAAAATGTCCTCCGGGCGCCGCATTGAAATGCCAGCGCTGTTTGTGGCCGGGGCCAGTGATTGGGGTATCCATCAGGCCCCAGGCGTACTGCAAGCGATGCAGCACAGGGCGTACTCAGTTGCGCGGCGTCCATTTGCTGCCGGGAGCGGGCCACTGGGTACAGCAGGAGCAGCCCGGTGCCACCGTCGCCACTATGCTGGAGTTTCTCGGCCAGGACGCTGTCGGAAAATACCGCCTATGAAAAACCTGCTGTTGCTGTTGCTATGTGCCTTCGCCTGCATCGGAACTTCCGCGCAAACATCGCCTTACGGGGAGGCCGATGCCGCTAATGCCCGCAATGACTATGTCAACGCGCTGCGAATTTTCCGCGCCTTGGCGCAGGAGGGCGATGCGATTGCGCAGTTCAACCTCGGTGTCATGCTCGACTTCGGCCAAGGCACGGCGCCCGACCAGGCGCAAGCCATCACCTGGTACCGCAGAGCTGCCGCCCAGGGCCATGGTGCCGCCCAGTTCAATCTCGGCGGGATGTACCTGGAAGGACTGGGCGTGGCGAAAGACCCAGTCCGGGCCTACATGTGGTTTACCTTGGGTGCGATTGCTGGCGTCGCTGGGGCCGCCAAGAATCGCAGCAGTGTGGCCCGGTTGCTTACACCAGCCCAGGCGGCGCAGGCGCAACAAATGGCACGCGACTGCCAGCAGCGCGAGTTCAGGGCTTGCGACTGACGCCGCCGTGCGGCACCAAACTGGCTCGCTGCCACAGTCAGTTGGTCTCTTCCTCACTGTCGGTTTTTTTCTCGCGCGCATCGAACTCAGGCACACAGTTCGCCAGCACCGCGTCGGAACGGAACATCCACCATTGGCGCCGGTTTGAGTAACCGGCAATCGTCACCTTGTCCTTGTCAACGCAGGCAGAAACCGCCTCGCGCAGACTGAATATCCAGCGCTCTTCCGGCTGCTGCGCCTGCCAACGCGTAGCGGCGGCGAACTGTACGCTGGTAGGCGTTCGAAAGCCGAAATCCTGCATCTTGCGGTCTGCCATCAGCAGGTTCTGCTCCTTCCAGGCGACCATGCCAATTTGGGCCGTGGGACCGGCAATCTGTCCGGCGCGGCGCATCACGCCGGCGGCGGAGTTTGCATCGTTCAGCAAAACCGATGCCCACACACCCCACACCAACCAGAACGATGCCATCCCGGCCAATAGCGCCTGCACGCCATGGCGCAAGCGCCCGACCGCCGCACATACCAGGAACAACGCGCCCATACACAACATCATGGTCCACAACCAGCGCCCGCCGTCGGCCAATTCGCGCTCTGCCGCCATCGTGTTCATGCTGGTCCATTGGCCCTGCAAGGCCCAGGCACCGGCCGCCACCAGGGCGCAACCCGCCAACACCGCACAGGCAAGCGCCAGGCCACGCAGCCATGGTGCACCCACTATGCGTTGCACCGTGGGTGCCAGTGCCACAGCCAGCAGCGGCAACATTGGCATCAGATAGACCTCGCGTTTGCCGCCAGCGATGCTGAAGAACACAAACACCAGCGCACACCAGGAGAGCAATAGCAGCAAGCGCGCGTCGGCTTGGCGCAAACCACGGTACCAGTCGCGCGCAGCGCTGGCATAGACCAGCGAAAGCGGAAAGAAGTGGAACAGCAGCACCGGGACAAAATACCAGTATGGCTGGGCGTGGCCGCCGACCGAACCGCCATAGCGTTTTGCGGTCTGGTGAAACAGTATGTCGTTCATGTACGCCAGGTACTCGGGGGTTCCGCGCAGGGTCGCCGCGACTGCCATCGGTACCAGCCATAGTGCAATGGCGCCGAAAAAGGCCAACGCACCACCAGCCCAACGCCAGCCGCTGGCGCTAGCACTTGTGACCACAAGGCCTGGCCACTGGCGACGGCGCGCCAGCAGGTAGGGCAACAGCATCAGCAACGCAATCACGCCAACGCCCTTGGTGATGACTCCAAGGCCGGCTGCGAAGCATCCCAGCCAGTACGCGCGCCAGTTCGGCCCGCGCAGAAGGTGCAACAGCAGTCCCCAGTTTCCCAAGGTGATCAGGAACATCACCAGCGGGTCGATCTGGGCACGCTTGACCTGGTAGACGAACTGGAAGGTGGCCAATAGCAGCCCAGCGGCGAACAGGCCCACGCGCGGGTTCCACAAGCGGCGCCCGAGGTCATAGGTCAGTGCCAGCGTGCCCAGGCCTGCCAGCAGCGATGGCAACAGAAATGCAACGCGCCAGTTACCGGTGAGCTGGTAGAAAATCGCCTCCAGCCACATCAGCATCGGGGGCTTGTCGGAGTACAACTCGCTGCCGCGGTGCGGAAACAGCCACTCACCGGATTCCACCATCTGCTTGGCAACCAGCGTGAAGCGTGGTTCGTCCGATGGCCAGGGGTCACGCAGGCCGATACCAGCCCCCAGAACGACCAGGGCGCACACCGTGATCCACCAGAACCAGCGCTTCTCCTGCGCGCTGGCCCGGTGGGCCGGCTGCGGCAGTGACATGCCGTCAGTCTTCGCGGGTGATGTCCGTGGCGTCAGCACGTTTGTCGCGCCACAGGAACTGCAGATTGCGAAAGTAAATGATCAGGCCGGTGGCCTGGCCGATGATGAAAATCGGATCTTCCCGGTGAATCGCATAGGCCAGCAGCGTCATGCCGCCGGCGACGCTGAAGTACCAGAACGCAGACGGAATCACACTCTTCTTTATTTTCTCGCTTTGCAGCCACTGCACGATGAAGCGCGCCGAAAAAAGTCCCTGGCCGATAAAGCCAATCGCCAGCCATGTTTTGTCTATTTCCATCATCAATCCTTGTTGCCCACGCGCTCCACCAGCGGCACCTTGGCCCGGCGTTGCAGCCACATCACGCCACACAGGTCTACCAAACCCACCCATAGGCGGTTATGAATGCCGTAATGCGATTGCCCATGTTCGCGCGGCCTGTGCGCCACCGGCACCGATTCCACCAAACCACCCGCACGGCGCACCAGCGCTGGCAAGAACCGGTGCATGTGGTCGAAATAGGGCAGCGCCAGAAAGTCGTCTCGTCCAAACACCTTGAGGCCACAACCGGTATCCGGTGTGGAATCGCCCAGCAAGCGCGAACGCACAGCGTTGGCCACGCGCGACGAGATGCGACGCATCCAGTTGTCGTTGCGCCGGGAGCGCCAGCCAGCAATCAGGACTGGTCGCAGCGCATCGGCGCCACGCAGTTCGCGCCAGCGCGCCACCAGGGCCGCAATGTCCGCCGGGTCGTTCTGGCCGTCACCGTCCAGCGTCGCGATGGCCGCGCCGCGCGCCGAGCGCACGCCACTGCGCACCGCCGTGCTCTGGCCGCAGTTGTTGTGGTGCAGTACCACCACCAGCCAGGCATTCTGTTGCGCAAAATCACGCAATTTTGCTGCGGTGTCGTCGGTACTGCAATCGTCAACAAACACAGCCTCGAAGGCGACGAGGCCACCCAAAGCGGCCTCGATCTGCCGCAACAAGGGCACTACGTTGAGCGACTCGTTGTGGACGGGAACGACAACGGATACTTCGGGAACGCGCTGGGACATTGCTGGCGGGTGTCGGTGGGACAACCCGTTATTGTCTCACCAGCCCGTGCGTCGGCTTGCGGCTGGCGCGCAGTCAGTCGAGCAGCGCGCCGTGGCGGGTTTCAACCGACATGCGCAGCGCCAACCCATCGCCGATGGCCTTGGAGCGCTCCACGTAATACCCGAGCCCCGGCGAAGCACGCAAAATGTACGGAATGTCGGCCTGCGCGCAGTGTTCCAGAATCACCCACAGGCTTGCGCCCTGAGCACTATGGTTTGAGTGCCCTCTGGCGTCGAAGTTCTGGCACAAGAGGCGTGCCTGCGCCCGCGTGATCGCCGCCGGGCGCGTGCCCGGATACTGGCCAACCGGCGAAATTCTTTCATCCCCATCCCCCTGAAAACGATCGGAGGTGCGAAAGTCGGAGGGCTGGGCATCGTCATGCCCGAGTTCCTTGCGCAGATGCTTCTCACGCATGGGGCGCACGCGCGCCGTTGCGGGCTCGACCTGGTTGCAAGACACATACCCCACAGCACCAGAGAAAAATAGCTGCAGGGCGTTTTCGCGCGCCTCTTCTTCGGTTTGCGCATCAAGTTCCAGTGTCTGGTAGTGTTCCTGCACCAGTCGCTCGATGAACACGAAAAACTTGCCCGGCACCACCGGGCTGACCACTGCTGCCAACTTCTTCATCGCGACTCCTTGAACAACGGGTGCAGACGAGTGACCACGCATCCAGACTCAAGCAAGATCCATCGGCTTGCTCAATCAAACTCCGTCATCCCGGATTTCGGCGCTAGCGGGCCAAGGCTGATCCTAGCAGGCTAAAGCAAGCCGCTGGAAGCCACGCAATTTGCCGATGGGAGCGGGCAGCCGGCCGCCAATAGCCCCGCGCACAGAGGTTCGTAGAATTCAGGTGCCGCCGTTGCGGTGTAACCGGGGCTTTTGTATGCGCTGCATCTGGACGATTGCCTTGTTGTATCTGCTCGCAGGCTGTTCCAGCCCGCCCTACCCGCGCGGCTCGCTCGACGAGCTGTACCCTACTGGCGAACGACCGCAACTGCACACGGTGCATGTGCTCGGCAGAACCATCCGGGTGGCGGACCTGCCGGGCAAAGGCTCACGGCCGCTGGTTTTGATTCATGGTTCCCCTGGCGGCTGGACTGCCTGGGCACGTTACCTGGACGCCCCGGCGCTGGCCAGCTACGGACCCCGGATGGCAGTTGATCGACCAGGTTTTGGTGGTTCCGCCGAGGGCGGCGTGATGCCGGATTTGCGCCATCAGGCCGAGCTGCTGGCCGCCACGCTGCCAGATGGCCCACCAGCCATTCTGGTCGGCCACTCTCTTGGTGGACCGTTGGTCGCCTGGATGGCGATCGACCATCCGGATAAGGTCTGTGGAGCGGTGCTGGTGGCAGGCTCGGTGGCGCCGGAGCTGGAAGCCCCGCGCTGGTACAACCAAGTGGCGGACACCTGGCTCGCATCGTTGGTGGTGCCAACCATCATGATGCGCTCGAACCAGGAGATGATGCCACTGCAAGCAGAACTGGTACGCCTGGACCTGGCGTGGAGCAAGCTGCGGCGGCCGCTGGTGGCAATCCAGGGTGGTCGCGACTCGTTGGTGGACCCCCTCACCGCCGACTACCTGGAGCGCCGCGCGCCACCCGAATGGACACGCGTGGTGCGCGCCGCCAACGCCGACCACTTCCAGTTGTGGACACAACCCGAAGCTGTGATCCGCGAAATCCTCAGCCTTCCCTGCAAGTAACGGCCTGGCTACACGCTGATGCTCTGCAACCCGCCCATGTAGGCACGCAGAACCGGCGGCACGGTCACCGAACCGTCGGCGTTCTGGTAATTCTCCAGCACCGCTACCAGGGTGCGACCGACCGCCAGGCCGGAGCCGTTGAGCGTATGCACAAACTCGTTCTTGCCCTGCGCGTTCTTGAAACGTGCTTGCAGGCGGCGCGCCTGGAACGCCTCGCAATTGGATACCGAACTGATCTCGCGGTAGGTGTTTTGCGCTGGCAACCATACTTCCAGGTCGTGGGTTCTGGCGGCACTCGGCCCCATGTCGCCGGTACACAGGGCCATGACGCGGTATGGCAAACCAAGCTTTTGCAAAATTGCCTCGGCGTGACGCGTCATCTCCTCGAGCGCGGCATAACTATGGTCTGGATGCACGATCTGCACCATCTCCACCTTGTCAAACTGGTGCTGACGGATCATCCCGCGGGTATCGCGCCCGTAGCTGCCGGCCTCGGAGCGGAAACACGGCGTGTGTGCAGTCAGTCGCAACGGCAACTCGGTCGGTGCGAGCACCACGTCGCGCACAAAGTTGGTCAGCGTCACTTCGCTGGTCGGTATCAGGTACAGCGCGCTCACCTCCAAGCCGCCTTCACCTTCCTGGCCACCCTTTTTCGCAGCAAAGAGATCGGCCTCGAACTTCGGCAGCTGGCCGGTGCCACGCAAAGTATCGGCATTCACGATGTAGGGCGTATAACACTCGGTGTAGCCATGCTCCTGGGTCTGCACGTCCAGCATGAAATGCGCCAGCGCACGGTGCAGCCTGGCGATTGGCCCTTTCATCACGGTGAAACGCGCACCGGTGAGCTTCACCCCCATGTCGAAATCCAGGCCCAGCGGTGTCCCGACATCTACGTGGTCGCGCACTGCAAAATTGAACGTGGCCGGGAT
This sequence comes from Rhodoferax sp., assembly GCA_026785765.1. Lineage (GTDB taxonomy): Bacteria > Pseudomonadota > Gammaproteobacteria > Burkholderiales > Burkholderiaceae_C > CAISIP01. The sequence goes on from JAJAZK010000174.1 coordinate 6,308, forward strand.
GCCCCAGCTGCGCAACACCACGTTGGCATGTTCATCGGTCCCCTCCGGCACCGTGGGATGTGGCAGATTGGGCAACGCGAGCAGCATCACCTGCAGGGTCGCCTGAATCTGATCGAGCCGCGCTGCGGACGCATCCAGCTCGCCCTTGAGCGCAGACACCTCGGACATTGCAGCGTTGGCCTGCGCCTGCCCGGTCGGGCCGCTGGACTTGAGTTGACCGATCTGCTTGCTCAGGCTGTTGCGCCGTGCTTGCAACTCTTCGGTACGAGTTTGTATGGTCTTGCGTTCCGTTTCGAGGGAACGGAACCGATCAACGTCCAGGAAGGGTTGCGGATTTTTGCGTGTTTCGAGCCGCGCAATGGCGCCGTCAAGGTCTCTGCGCAGCAGGTTGATGTCTAACATGCGCTCATTTTAGGAGGCTGTCAGATGCGCAAGCCCTTGGGCAGGGGAAACTTCACCGTCTCGGCAATCCCGGGCAAGGTACGTACCGAGACTGCACCCAGCGCCTTGATGCGGTCCGCCACCTGGCGCACCAGCACTTCCGGCGCCGAAGCACCAGCCGTCAGACCAACCCGGTGCCGACCCTCGAACCACTCGGCCTGCAACTCGTCGGCGCTGTCGACCATGTAACTCTCGGTACCCAGCTTGCGCGCCACCTCGCGCAAGCGGTTGCTGTTGGAACTGGTCGGACTGCCCACCACAACTACGATGTCCACCAGCGGGCTCATGAACTTCACCGCATCCTGCCGGTTCTGCGTGGCATAACAGATATCCTGCTGCTTGGGCTCGCGCACCAGCGGAAAACGCGCCTTCACCGCAGCGGAGATATCCGCCGCATCATCAACGCTCAGTGTGGTCTGTGTCACAACCGCCAGCTTCTCGGTCTGCGCCGGTTGCAACCGCGCAACACCCGCAACGTCCTCCACCAGATGGATACCGCTGTCGAGTTGCCCCATGGTGCCTTCCACCTCCGGGTGGCCCTTGTGGCCAATCATGATGAACTCGTATCCCTCTTTGTGCAGCTTGGCGACCTCCACATGCACCTTCGTCACCAGGGGACAGGTCGCGTCAAAGATACGAAAGCCGCGTGCGCGTGCCTCGACCTGGATCGCGCGGCTCACGCCGTGGGCAGAGAACACCAGCGTCGCACCTGGCGGTACATCGGCCAGATCCTCGATGAAGATTGCACCCTTTTCTTTAAGGTCGTTCACCACATAGGTGTTGTGCACAATCTCATGGCGCACATAAATGGGCGCGCCAAATTTGGCCAGCGCCCGCTCGACGATCTCGATGGCGCGATCCACGCCGGCACAAAAGCCGCGCGGCTCCGCCAGCACAATTTCCGTGGGTGAGACAGCCAGGGTCATAAGATGCCTATCAAATGCACTTCAAATGTAACGGCCTGCCCGGCCAAGGGGTGGTTGAAGTCAAACAGGACTGCTCCGGGATGCTGCTGGCTGTCTACCCGCAGCACCGCGCCGGCGTAACTGCCCTGGCCATCCGGCGTCGGGAACTGGACCACGTCGCCTGCCTGGTAGGTTTGGCCACCCTCCCCGAGCTGATCAAGCAACTTGCGCGCGACCCACTGTTGCATCCCGCTCTGGCGCTCACCGAAGGCCACTCCGGGCGCGAGCGCAAACACGGCGCGGCTGCCCTCCTCCATTCCCTGCAGACACTGTTCCACGGCTGCAGACAACTGGCCACCGCCGAGGGACAACGTGGCCGGCTTGCCGCCAAAGGTATTGATGATGTCGCCGCTGGTTCCGCCCAGGCGGTAATGCAGGGTCAAAAACGAGTCGGCCTGGACAGTCGGGAAAGTGGTCAGCATGAAAGTCTCGCTAAACTGACCGCATTGTAGAAACACCGTCGAAACCCCTTCGTCGCCCACGCTGTGCGCCCTGACATCACGCCATGCCCCTGAAAGACCTGCCGCCCGATAGCCTGCCGCGCGAGAAGCTGCTCGCGCGCGGCGCTGCTGCGCTCAGCGACGCCGAATTGCTGGCATTGCTGCTGCGCACCGGTATCCGTGGCAAGAACGTGTTGCAAATGGCGCATGAGTTGCTGCAGCTGAAGGCCAATTCTGACGGACAAGCCGGGTTTGACGGGATCGCCGGCCTGCTCACTGCGTCGGTGGACGATCTCAAACAAGTCAAGGGCCTGGGCCCGGCAAAACGTGCCGAGTTGCTGGCGGTACTCGAACTCGCCCGGCGTGCCATGACCCAGCAGTTGCGCCAGCGCGAGGTGTTTGCCTCGCCCGGGGCTGTCAAGCAGTACCTGCAGCTGCACCTGTCCGCGAAGGAGCATGAGGTGTTTGCAGTTTTGTTTCTCGACGTGCAGAACCGCCTCATTGCGATGGAAGAATTGTTTCGCGGCAGCCTGACCCAGACCAGTGTCTATCCGCGCGAGGTGGTTCTGCGTGCGCTGCACCACCAATGCGCCGCCGTGGTGCTGGCGCACAACCACCCGAGTGGCTCCGTGCAGCCCTCGCGCGCCGACGAGGCGCTGACCCAAACCCTCAAAGCCGCGTTGGCCCTGGTGGACGTGCGCGTGCTCGACCATGTCATCGTTGGCCAGGGTGAAGCACTGTCGATGGCCGAGCGGGGTCTCGTTTGAGGGCGCGTACGACGCCGGTGCGCTCGCTGACCGATCTGCAAGCGGTGAAGATGGCCATCAGCGTGCATCAGCGACGCGAAGCCGAGCGCGCCACTTTGCAGGAACGTGAGCGCCAGCGGGTGGAGCACGAGAACAATCTGTTCCAGCGGGCCGCTGGCAAGGTGCAGCCAATGCCAGCAGATCGCCGCGCGCCTTCCACGCAAGCCCGGCCCACCCCTGAGCCGCGCCAGTTCCAGCGCGATGAGGCAGCGGCCCTGGCCGAAACCCTCAGCGATGATTTCGACGTAAGCACCCTTCTGGACATCGACGACCAGATGAGTTTTTGCCAAACTGGCATCGGCGGCGATGTGACGCGCAAACTGCGCCGCGGGCATTGGAGTATTCAACGCGTGCTCGACCTGCACGGGCTGCGCAGCGACGAAGCGCGCAGCGCTTTGGGTGCATTCATTCGCGAAGCCTGCCAACACGGGGTGCGCTGCGTACGCGTGGTGCATGGCAAGGGCTTGGGTTCGCCCGGCAAGACACCGGTGTTGAAGAACAAGGTGCACGCCTGGCTGGTGCAAAAAAAGGAAGTGCTGGCCTTTGTGCAGGCCCGTCCTGCTGACGGTGGCGCCGGTGCGGTGCTGGTACTGCTGGCACCAATGCTGTCAACCCGGCCTGGCAGCAGGACATCCGACGGCCGGTTTGGCTGAATCGATCCATGCAGATCTGACCGGCGGGCAATAGTCCATCCGGACTAAAAGCAGCCGCAACGGCCCTGGTTCGGTTCGGCAGATGAAACCGCCTCGTGCCAGCGACTTCCAGCATGACAATGCTTCTAGATGTCGCAGCTCGCCGCGTTTTTCAGGATTCCGGGGATCGATCCGGCGGTACAGCATAGTTTTCGCCGCGAGCAAATCGCCGAGCTGACGCTGCCAATCGCCCTGTGCCTGATGGAGGGTGGCTTCGTGGCAGTGGTCGCCGCGAAAACCTTCAATGTGCCGCCGTGGGTGATCGCGGTTATCTCGGCTGCGCCCATGTTCGGTAACCTGTCGAGCTTCGTCTGGAACCGGATCGCCGCCGCCCGCCCCAAGGTGCCGATGGTGACGGCCTTGCAAGTGATGGTGTTGTTGTGTGTCCTCGCCATCGCTCTGAGTCCGCGTAACGAAATGGGAACCTGGATTTTGCTGGCCAGCGTGGCCGCGCCCCGACTGCTGAGCGCCGGCATTGTCACTGTGCGTAGCGTCGCCTGGAGCCTCAACTACGCGCGCGCCGTGCGTGCGCGCGCCACGGCACGATTGCAGGCCCTCGCCAGCCTGACCCTGGTGGTGACAACAAGCATCGCCGGCCTTGTGCTCGACGCCCATCCGGAGAACTTCCGCTGGTTGTATGGCGCCGGGGTGGTGTTTGCCAGCCTGGGCGTGTGGGCGTTTCGCGGCGTGACGGTGCTGGGCGAAAAGCGCCACCAGGTGCTGGAGCGCCGTGGCCAGCGCGATCCGTCCGACCGCAATGCGTTCTTTGCGATCCTGCGCACGGACCGGCGTTACGCGCGTTACCAACTTCACCAGTTCACTTCCGGCGTCGCCGCCATGATGCTGGAGCCACCACTGGTTTACCTGGTGTCCAAGCAGATGGGTGCGAGTTACTTTGCCAGTATTGGTGTGGTGATGCTGATCCCGTTCCTGCTCAATCTGGCCACCATGCCGCTGTGGGCGCGTTACCTGGACCGGGTCCATGTGGCGGAGTTCCGTGCCCGGCAGAATGCACTTTGGGTGGTGGGCATTCTGGTGATGTTCCTCGGCGCCTGGCAGTTATCCCTGTTCTGGCTGGTGGTGGGGCGCATCATCACCGGCATCACCAACGGCGGCGGCGTATTGGCCTGGCAACTCGGCCACAACGACTTTGCGCCGCGTGACCAACTCTCTGCCTACATGGGTATCCACGTGACGCTGACCGGCGTGCGCGGCGCCTTTGCGCCGTTTCTGGGCATGGCCCTGTACGTCGGCTGGGCCGACGCTGGTTGGTTGCCTGCCAGCGCTGGCTTGGGGCCATGGCTGTTCCTGCTGTCGGCGGCACTGGGCATCGTGGCTTGGCGCGGCTTCGAGTTGTTGCGCCGGGAGATTGCGGCAGTACCGGCAACGGCGCAGTGAATCGCGCGGGCTTACAGGGCACCACTGAGCGACTCAACCGTCCTGGTTGCGCACCCTGTCGTTCACACTTGCCTGCGGCATCGGCTCCTGAGTCTTCATTGCGGTGCGCGGCGCAGCGTTTCCACCACCGGGCGGCGCAACACATCGCGCAGACCCCACCAACCGGCAGCCAGGGCCAGCAAGGCGCCCGTCACCGCACCGACCAGGGGCACGAACGGCGATGCCGTCCATTCAAAACCAAAGACGTATTTGGCAAGACCCCAGCCAACTGCCATGGCGACGATGCTGGCCAGCAATCCCGCCAACAGCCCCACACCGGCGAGTTCGGCCCGCTGCACCTGGCGCAGCAGTTTTCCCTGCGCACCGACTGCCCGCATGATGGCAAACTCTCGCGCGCGCTCCTCCCGTGTGGCAGTGATCGCAGCAAACAGCACCACCAGCCCGGCCGCCAGCGTGAA
>JAJAZK010000175.1 GCA_026785765.1 Rhodoferax sp.
CAAGTCCAGCTCAGCAGGCGCAAATCGGTGGTGTCTGGAAGCGCGGCGATTGTGCTCGTCAGGCCCTCGGGGCTGACCGCCACGCGGCTGACGCTGGTCCTGTTGGGTGTGTTGGGATCGTTTGGTCCGGGGATTGACGTCGCCACAGAAAATGAGTCGCCTGCGCTACTTGCTATTGATGCCGGTGGCTTGAGTTTCAGCGCCTCAATATCGCTTCGGGTCATTAACGCTTGTACCGGGAAGGCCAGCGGATTGTTCCAGTACTGGTCAAAGCTGCGCGACAAATCGCGTGCAATGCGGCCGGCACCCAGCACTTCAATGTCGACAAAGTTTACGCCTTCGCTCTGGCCAAAATAGGCATCGCCCAGATTGCGCCCGCCGGTGATGGACAACGCGTTGTCAGCCACAAAAATCTTGTTGTGCATGCGCCGCTGCAGGCGCGCTGCATCGCTCAGGCTGCTGATAATGCGCCAAAAGGCGGAAGACCGATTGCTGGGTAGCGGATTGAACAGCCGCATTTCGATGTTTTTCTCAAACGCCAGTTGCAGCACCTGGGCGTTTTTGCCAGCGGTATTGAAGTCATCCAACAAAATGCGCACCCGCACGCCGCGCCCTGCGGCTTGGCGTAGCGCCTCAAACAGGCGGTCCGTGGTGTCGTCCGCATGAATGGCGTAGGACTGCAAGTCCAGTGTTTTTTCAGCCGCTTTAATTAACGTCATGCGGCTGGTAAAGGCCAGCTCGGCACTGCCGACAAGTGCAAAACCCGAGTCATTGCGGGTGCTGGCGGCAAGCGCGCGAGCCGCCACCGCTTTACCCAGTCGGGTCTCCAGGTTGTTTTCAAGCGCGGTCGAGGCAGGGCGTTGAACGTCAGAAGGCAATGCGGCGCATCCGGTAAGTGCCCATCCCGCGGTGAGCGTCAAGGTGGCCAGCAGCGTTATGAATCGTGGCATGCGCTTGAAAGAAATGCAATAAGGTGCTGTAGATATCAGGATAACGGCAATCAGTATCGCTTGGCGAGATTGCTGAATGATTTTGCGCTTGCTTGATTGGCGCTAGCCACTGTATCGCAAACACGTGGCGCCGTGCTGCCATGGCTGTGATTGCAAAGCCTACACCCCGCGCCATCCCCAACGCACCCGGCTGTAGCGTAGCGTGGCCGAGCACTTCGAGACCTGGTTTGAGCTGGCAAGCGCCGGCCAGTTCGACGGCCAGGGCAAACACCATACCCCGGCAACCTACGTCGGAGAGGCTTTTGGCTTGGTTGATACTTCGCCGTCGCAAGTATCTGGATTGCGGCATCTCCTTGCCGACGGCTTTGCGCGCGCCCGCTGTGACGACTGCGGGCATGACGATCAATGCCCCACGGTCGCTCAATGTGTGTGTAGCTTCCTGCCCCCAACGGTGCGTTTTTTCCAAGAGTCACCGCGTCACCCGCCTGTCGGCGGCGAACAATCGGGTTTCATCATTGGTCTGTCCCACCCGCGTCGCCATGGCGCGCACAAAGTCGCGCAGGGGGGCACTGGCCGTCATCCATCATCCTAGAAACCGCAGTTGGACGCGCCCGAGTGGGCTGCGATGGGGTGCGCTGGCAAGGCGTGACGACGCCGCGGGCTCCTGCCCGCAAGGAGAAGCAACGCCGCCGGCGTGCGCCAGCGCGGCTCAATCGGGTGCGTAGCGTTGTCACCATTGAGGTGACCTTGCTGGTGCGCACAAAAGCTGGAGTTCATTAGGCGTATCCAGCGGAAGAAAGCGGTCAACTGCGGTTTCTAGGATCATTCAAAGGCTGTGCAGATACCATTGCGGCGCGAGACTTCTGCGCCAAACTGGAATGCCGAACGCACCTGAAAATCGATCCATCCCCAGTCCCGCATGACGAGGAACCCCACAACATGAAGATCCTGAGCGGCCTGCGTGTCGTCGAAATCAGCGGCATCGGCCCTGGCCCTTTCTGTGCCATGCACCTGGCCGACCTCGGCGCCGACGTGATCTCGGTGGGTCGCGCCACGCCAGCGGCCCGCGGGACGGCTAGCGGTAACGTGCTCAACCGCGGCAAACGCTCGGTGTTTGCCGACCTCAAGTCGGCGGCGGACCGCGACGCCGTGCTGCAACTGATAGACCACGCCGACGTTCTGATCGAAGGCATGCGCCCGGGTGTGATGGAAAAGCTCGCCCTTGGCCCGGACGTGTGTACGCTGCGCAACCCGCGCCTGGTCTACGGCCGCATGACGGGCTGGGGTCAGACCGGCCCGCTGGCCCAGGTGGCCGGCCATGACAACAATTACCTTTCGGTATCTGGCGCCTTGTGGCATGCCAGCCCGGCCGGGCAACGGCCCGTGACACCCTTCACAGTGGTTGGCGACATCGGCGGCGGGGCCTTGTACCTGGCCGTCGGTCTGCTGGCTGGCGTGTTGCGCGCACGCGCCACTGGCAAGGGGGCGGTGGTGGACGCGGCGATTCTGGATGGCTCGGCGCACATGCTCAATTTGCTGCTCAGCGTGCGCCATTCCGGCATGGTCAACGACGAGCGTGGCAAGAGCATCCATGACAGTTCCCCGTTTTACGAAACCTATGTCTGCGCCGATGGCCAGCACATCACCGTGGGCTCCATCGAGCCACAGTTCTACGCCCTGCTGCTGGCCAACCTGGGCCTGCAGAGCGATCCGGATTTCCAGTCTGCGCAGTGGGACAAACCGCGCTGGCCACAACTGCGCGCGCGGCTGGCGGCGATCTTTCTGTCGAGAACACGGGAGCAGTGGCGCCAGCAGATGGAAGGCACCGACGTCTGCTTCGGTGCCGTGCTCAACCCAGCCCAGGCGGCGCTGCATCCGCACAACCGGGAGCGCGGTGTCTACCTGGAGCCAGAAGGGGTCTTGCAGACAGCACCGGCACCACGCTTTGACGGCGAATGCTACACACCCGGGGCGATGGCCGAAAACGGCCAACACAGCGCAGCGGTACTCGGCGAAATCTCGGCCGGCCGCGCCGCCGGGGTATGGCGCAAAGTGGGATGATGTAGCCACTGCAGGCAACCACGGAGCGGCAACCATGCACACAACACCCCAGCTCGACGGCCTGCGCGTCGTGGTGACCGGCGGACTCGGGAGCCTGGGTCGGCGTACCGGCGCGGTCTTGACGGCGCGCGGCGCCCGGGTCACCTTGGTGGACCGGGCAGCCGCAGTCAGGGTAAAGGGCATGGCCGGCGTGCTTGGCAGCGTCGATCTCGGCGACACGGCTGCGGCCGGCAAGGCCTTCGCGTCGGCCGCCGACAGAATGGGCGGGATCGATGGCCTCGTCAACGTGGCGGGAGGCTTCACCTGGGAGAGTATCGAGACCGGCGACGTGGCGACCTGGGACCGCCTGTACGCGATGAACCTGCGCACCGCGTTGCTGGCGTCGCAGCTGGCATTGCCGCACCTGCTGCGCTCACCACGCGCCAGCATCGTGAACGTGGGCGCACTGGCCGCGCAGAAGGCGGCCAGCGGCATGGGCGCCTACGCGGCGTCCAAGGCCGCCGTGGCGCGGCTGACCGAGGCGATGGCGGACGAATTCAAGGAGCGCGGCCTGCGCGTCAACGCGGTGCTGCCGAGCATTCTCGACACGCCACCGAACCGCGCCGACATGCCAAAAGCCGATTTTTCGCGCTGGGTCACACCCGACGCGCTGGCGGCGGTGATTGCCTTCTTGCTGTCGGCCGACGCGGCTGCGGTCACCGGGGCCTGCCTGCCGGTAACCGGGCGCGTCTGAAACACCCGGCGCGGCTCCAGCCGCAAGCGCTGCTCAGCGCGGTGCCATCCGGATCGCGCCGTCGAGCCGGATCGTCTCGCCGTTGAGCATGGGATTTTCCAGAATATGCAGCGCCGTCAGCGCAAACTCGTCGGGATGTCCAAGCCGAGCCGGATGCGGCACCGAGGCGGCAAGGGATGCTTTGATATTGTCCGGCAAGCGCGCCAGCAGGGGCGTGTCGAACAGGCCCGGCGCAATCGTGCACACGCGAATGAATTTGCTGGCCAGATCACGCGCCGCCACCAGCGTCATGCCAACAATCCCGGCCTTGGCAGCGGCATACGGAATCTGGCCGATCTGGCCATCAAAGGCCGCCACCGACGCTGTGAGCACGCAAGCGCCCCGCTCACCATCGATGACTTCGTTGTTTGCCATGCGTGCCGCCGCCAGCCGCAGGGTGTTGAAAGTGCCCACCAGGTTGATGCGCACCACCGACTCGAACTTTTCCAGCGAACCGGGTTGTCCGTCTTTCTCCACCAGGCGCACCGCGCCTCCCACACCCGCGCAGTGCACCAGCGCGCGCAACACACCCAGCGCCTGCGCCGCATCAAACACCCGGGCCATCTGCGCCGGGTCACAGACGTCGGCTTGCACATAACAGGCCTGGCTCCCGATTTCCGCCACTGCGGCGGCGCCACGCTGCTGGTTCAAATCGGCGATCACTACGTGGACGCCGCGTTGCGCCAGCTGGCGGGCACAGGCAAGCCCAAGGCCGGAAGCGCCGCCGGTCACGACGGCGGACATATTGGACAGATGCATACAGAAGTTCTCCGGAGGGCAGCGTGAAGGAATGCCGGCGTGGGTCACGCCCGCCCAACCCGCGAGGATACCTGCGATCCGACCGCGATCCAGCCGCCCGCCCAAGGCGCTGCGCAGCAGTCGGCCGAGGTTGGTATCGGGCAGTACAACTTTTCGCACAACCGAACCGGTGGCCACCGAAGACCGCAAAAGGCCAAAATTCGGTCAGCCGGCGAACGTGGTTTCAGGCAGCCCGCGCACGCCGGGAATTCGAATGGAAAACAGGGAACCCGATTGGGGCGCCGCCGCCAGCGCCTGCTCGTTGAGCCGCACCGAAGCGCTCGTCACATACAGTGTGTCCAGGCTGGCGCCGCCGAAACAACAACTGGTGGGACGCGGCACTGGCATACGAATGCGCAATAACTCGCGCCCTTCTGGCGAATAGCGCGAAACGCGCCAGGCATCCCAGACCGCAACCCACAGACAGCCCTCCTCGTCCACGGTCAGGCCATCCGGCGTGCCGTCACTCGCATCGAGCACGATGAATGGGCGCCGGTTGCTGATGGTTCCCGGACGCAGGTCGAAGTCGTACACGTAAATGGTGCGGCGCACCGAGTCGGTGAAATACATCTGCCGGTTGTCCGGGCTCCAGCCCAGGCCATTCGACACCGTGATCCCGGAGTCCATCTTTTTCCAGGCGCCGTCGGCGTCTACGCGAAACAGGTTGCCACGGTTAGCTGCGGTACCCATGTCCAGGGTACCGACCCACAACCGCCCCATCCGGTCGCACTTGCCGTCGTTGTAGCGGTTGCCGGGGCGGTCCGACTCGGGGTGGCAGAACGGCGTCAGAGACTTGGTTTCCATGTCCAGCGTCATCAGACCTGCCGGCGTGGCCACCAGCAGGCCACCGGTCGCCTTGGGAATGGCAATACTTACCATGGAGCCGAGCTTGAGCTCGCGATCCAGCGCTTGAACGGTGTCAAAGCAGTGTACGGCCGGCGTGAGAATGTCCACCCAGTACAGCAGGCCATCGCGCGGCGACCAGGTCGGGCCTTCGCCCAGCAAGGCACGCGTCTCGGCGACACACCGGACGTCAAAGCGCGCCTCTTCGGTGGGTTCGTCGCGCGGCTGAATCGACATGAACTGGCCTCCGGCATTGTGCGAGATCGTGCGTGCTGCGCCGATGGCTGGTGAGGACAAGCCGTGCAGGTGGGTCGTGTCGAGTTGCTCAGCCCGCCCGCCAATGCAGATGGCGCCGATCGGGCGGCCCTCGATGTCCAGGATCGGCGCCGCAACTGAAACCTGGCCGTCCTCATACTCCTGCAATTCGACCGAGTAACCGCGCGCCCGTGTCAGATCAAGCTCACTTTGCAGGATCCTGGGATGGGTCATCGTGTGTTCGGTGAAAGCCTGCAGCGTCAGGCGGTCCAGCATCGCCACCTGGCCCGGCTTGTCCATGTGGGCCAAAATCACCTTGCCGGCGGCAGTGGCGTGCAGCGGCAGGCGCAGACCCACGCGGGTGCTGGTGCGGGACAGCCGTTCGGTATCCTGCGACGCAATAACCAATGCACTATCACCGTCGAGCACCACCAACTGCACCGACTGGCCCAGAACATTGCGCAAACGCACAAGCTCATCCTGTGCCGCCAGGCGCAGATCGAAGTCGCTCCAGACGCCATGCGCCAGCTCCAGCAGGCGGAACCCGAGCTGGTAGGTCTTGGAGGGGGCCTCGTAGCGCAGCAGGCCCTCTCGCATCAAGGTCGCCAGGATCCGGTGCAGAGTCGCCTTGGGTAGATTGCCCGCCCGCAGCAACTCGGTAAACGTCAGCGGCGCGGGAGACACCGAGACGATGTTGAGCAGGCTCATTGCCTTTTCCAGTACGCCAAGGCCGACCTGCGGCGCGCTGTCGCGTGACGTGCTTCGGATGGAAGCCACCAGCTCGGTGACAGATGCGGATTCTGGAGCTATAGCCTGCATGGTTTTCGAGTCTACCTTGGGGTCATCGCCGTGAATGCCGCCGCTGGCGGCG
>JAJAZK010000176.1 GCA_026785765.1 Rhodoferax sp.
ACCCGCCACCGCCCCATCCGCCACCCGAACCAAAGCCGCCGCCGCCCCAGTTACCGCCGCGCGCCAGCGTGGTACTGCCGCTGATCAAGGCAAACACCAAGGCAATGATGCCCGCAATTCCGGCGAGGACGATGCTGGCGCTGAAGAACAGTGCCAGCCCGCCGACTGCGGCCCCGGTCGCCAGTGCACCGAGCTTGCGACCGAAAACGTTGCGCGCAATGGCGGCGGCAATCGGTAACGCAAACACCATGAACACCAGCATGTCCATCCACTGGAACCCCGACTGGCCGCGTTGCCCCGGGCTGCCAACCGGCGAAACGGCGGGTAACGCCTCGCCACTGATCAGGGCAAAAATCCGGGTGACACCGGCGTCAATGCCACCTGCGTAATCGCCTTGCTTGAAGCGCGGCGTGATCGCCTGCTCGATGATTCGTTTGGCAGCCAGATCGGGAATTGCGCCCTCCAGCGTCTTCGCCACCTCGATGCGCAAACTGCGTTCATCCTTTGCCACAATCAGCAGCACCCCATCGCCGGTGTCGCGCCGGCCGATCTTCCATTCATTTGCAACCCGGTTCGCGTAGGAGGCGATGTCTTCCGGCGCCGTGCCCGGCACCAACAGCACTACCACTTGTGATCCCTTGCTGGCCTCGAAGGCCTGCAGCCTGGCTTCCAGCGCACTGAGCTGCACTGCACTCAGGCTTGCTGTGGTATCGATAACCCGTGCGCTGAGCGGCGGAACCGGCTGCACCTGCTGCGCCTGCGCGAGTGTGACCGCAAGCAGACATAGCGCCAGCCAGATGCTGCGCGTGAACCCGACGGACAACATGGCAAGCATCATTGCGGACCTGTGCTGCGTTGTGGGACCGGATAAAAGCGCAATGCCGCGCTCAAGGTTGCTTTTTGCTGAAGTCCACCGTCGGCGGCGCGGAAATCTGCGCCTCGTTGGCCACCGCAAACGTTGCCTTGGGCGCGTAACTCAAGACCATGGCGGTGAGATTGCTCGGAAAGCTGCGCACCAACACGTTGTAATCCTGCACGGCCTGGATGTAGCGGCCGCGCGCTACCGTGATACGGTTCTCGGTGCCCTCGAGTTGCACCCGCAGGTCCGAGAAACCCTGGTTTGCCTTCAGGTTTGGGTACTGCTCGGAGACCACCATGAGGCGGCTCAGCGCACTGCCCAGCTCGCCCTGGGCGGCCTGGAACTTCTTGAAGGCTTCCGGGTTGTTGAGTGTTTCCGGCGTGACCTGGATGGAGGTGGCTTTGGCGCGTGCTTCGATGACCTTGGTCAAGGTTTCCTGCTCGAACGCAGCCTCGCCCTTCACCGTGGCGACGATGTTGGGCACCAGGTCGGCGCGCCGCTGGTATTGGTTGAGCACTTCACTCCAAGCCGCCTTGGACTGTTCGTCCAGTCGCTGAAAGTCGTTGTAGCCACAGGAAGTCAGGCTTAAGGTGGCGACAATGGCCAGTAACCAGCGTTTCATGGTGTTCCCTTCAAGGTATCGCGTCAAGCGACGCCGTATCACGTTAGCATAGGTGGTAGCAGCAGACCTTGATTTCAAGCCACCAAAGCGCCCAGCCATGCCCAAAGCCAAGACCCAGGCCGCCATCATGGGCGGCTCGGCCGACGATGTGGAGGCGGCGTTTTATGAAGCGCTTCAAACAGCCGATATCGAGCGGCTGATGGCGTGTTGGGCCGATGACGATGAAATCGTCTGTGTTCATCCTGGCGGGCCACGGGTGGTTGGAGTTGGCGCCATCCGCGCTACATTCGATGCGATTTTTTCCAACGGCAGCATCCGCGCCTGGCCGGAACAGGTGCGCAAGGTGGAGGCTTTGGCGAGTGTGGTGCACAACGTGCTTGAGCGGGTCGAGGTAATGACCGAGTCCGGACCAACAAAGGCCTATGTGCTGGCTACCAACGTGTATCACAAGACGGTGCAAGGCTGGCGCATGGTGGCCCACCACGCGAGCCCGGGCAGCCAGACCGAGGCACAGGAAATCAACGAAGCGCCCCAGGTGCTGCATTGATGCTGCCGGTTTGCCGCGCGAACGGCGCAGTTGGGGCCAGGCGATGAAATACAGCGCTCCGCGTTGGCTGCCGGGCGGCCATTTGCAATCCATCTGGCCTGCACTGTACGCGCGCCATGTTGAAGGCACGCCGGTGCAATTCCGGCGCGAGCGCTGGACTTCCCCGGACCAGGACTTCATCGATGTGGACTGGCTGGACCACCCGGGCGCGGCGGCGCCGCTGCTGGTCATGTTTCATGGGCTGGAGGGCTCCTCGGCCAGCCATTACGCCCAGGCCTTTGCCGGCTTTTGCCGTGCCCGGCAGATCGCATTTGCGGTGGCGCATTTTCGCGGCTGCAGTGGCGAAATCAATCTGGCGCCGCGCTCCTACCACTCGGGTGACTTCGAGGAAGTCGACTGGATCCTCAAACGTTTCCGGCAACATCATGCCGGGCCAATCTGCGTGGTGGGCATTTCGCTGGGCGGCAATGCGTTGTTGCGCTGGGCCGGCGAAATGGGCGTGGCGGCGTCCCGGGTGGTGGACGCGGTGGCGTCCGTGTGTGCGCCATTGGATCTGGAGTCCAGCGGGCGCGCCCTGGGTCGTGGCTTCAACCGGCAGGTCTACACTCGGATGTTCCTCAACACCATGAAGCCCAAGGCGCTGCGGAAACTGGCGCAGCACCCCGGTTTGTTTGACGCGAAACGGATGGCGGCGGCGCCAGACCTCTATACCTTCGACAACATCGTGACGGCGCCGATGCATGGTTTTTCGAGCACCGAAGACTACTGGTCCAAGGCCTCTTCCAAGCCACATCTGGCGCGTATCGCCGTGCCAACGCTGGTACTGAATACCGGCAATGATCCGTTCGTGCCTGGATCGAGCCTGCCACGCCAGGACGAGGTGGGCCGGTTTGTCGAGTTGTGGCAACCCGAATCTGGCGGGCATGTCGGGTTCGCGCAAGGCGCCTTGCCCGGACATCTGCGCGCCATGCCAGACGCGGTGGGCGACTGGTTGCTCGATCGCCTTGGTTGGGCTGCGGGCTTGGCCGCACGCGGATAATTTTCGCCATGGATGACATCGTCAGAAAGGCGCTGGTCAAATGGCCGAATGTGCCGCATTGTTACGGCTGGCTGGGGCTGGATGCGCGTGGCAACTGGTACCTGCGTGACGATCAGACGCAGGCGCTGGGCCCCTTTGCGCAAGGCAGCGTGCAAAGCAAAGGTTCCCTGCTCAAACACGAAAAGCTGGTGGACTTCATCGGGCGCAACTACGAGTCTGACGACGCGGGTCAATGGTTCTTCCAGAACGGACCGCAACGGGTGTATGTGGAACTCGAGGCGACGCCCTGGGTGGTGCGGGTTGCGGCCACTGATTTTTCAGTGACTACCCATTCGGGTCTCGCCGTCCGCGTGCAACGCTGTTTGGTGGATGAGGCAGGGCGGGTCTACCTGGATGTGGACCTGGGCTTGGGCCTGGTCCATAC
>JAJAZK010000177.1 GCA_026785765.1 Rhodoferax sp.
CCTGCTATGGGCGTCCGATCCCCTGGCGAGCAACCCGATGCTTCCAATGGCGGGCATTTTGCATCTCGCATGCCAACTGGCCGATCAGCCAGCGGCCAACGCCGACCTGATCGATACGCTGCCAGTGCCAGTGATGAGCGCATTGGAGCTGAAGTACGGGTGGCTAAAGTCCACTTTTCCAGAGCGCGCCACGCTCGCCAATGCCCCTTTCGCGAACGCCTGAAATGTCGATTCAGACGGCCTCAGGGAGCGCCCCGGCCTTGATGCAAGTAACGCATAACGCCATGAAACGGCGCCCGGCGGCCCCCCTGAAACAATGCCCGCCCCATAAAATTTGGTTTCCCTTTTGCCAGCTGGAACCACCATGACAACGCCTGCCCTGACCGAATTGATCGCGTTTGCCAGGGCCCATGCCGGAGCCAGCGCAGACAGCATGGCGGCCTTCGTTGGCCTGTACTTCGAAAACGCTGATCCGCAGGAGCTTGCAGCACGCGGGTCCGCCAACCTGTATGCACTGGCCAACGCACACTGGCGGCTGCTGGGTACTGCAACGGAGTCACAACTACCTGTGGTGCGCGTGTTCAATCCCAGCCTGGCGGAAGACGGCTTCGCCAGCGACCACACGTTGGTCCAGATCGTGCAAGCCGATATGCCGTTTCTGGTGGACTCGGTGACGATGGCGATCAACCGCAGTCGGCGCACAGCACATTGGATCGTGCATCCGCTGATGTCGGTCGGACGCGCTGCCGATGGCCGCGTCGCCTGGGCCGGGCGGATCGGACAGGGCGTGGACGGCCAGCCGGCGGGCACGGCGCAATCACTGATCACCGTCGAATGTGACCGTATCGTCGGCGCCCAGGATCGAAAAGTCCTTGCGGCGGAACTGGAGCAGGTGCTGGGCGATGTGCAGGCCACCGTCCGCGACTGGCCCGCCATGATCGCACGCCTGCAAAAGACCATTGCAGCATCCGAATCGGCTCCGCTGGGCGAACAAAGCCGGACCGAGGGGATCGCGTTTCTGCGCTGGCTGGAAGATCGCCACTTCACATTCCTGGGCGCCCGCAACTACGACCTGGTGCGCGATGGCGAACACGTCACGCTGCTCGCCCAGGCCGATTCCGGTCTTGGCATCCTGCGCGGTGCAGCCCGCACGCCACAGGCAAGCCTGCCGCCAGAAGCAGTTGCTTTGATCGACAAGGATGACCTGGTGCTGGTTACCAAGGCGATGACGCGCGCCACCGTGCACCGCCCGGCGTGGCTCGACTACGTCGCGGTCAAACGTTTCGACCAGACCGGACAGGTGGTCGGCGAATACCGCTTCCTGGGCTTGTACACCTCGACCGCGTACGCCGCCGCGGTGTCCGACATACCGCGGGTGCGCCAACGCGCCGCCCAGGTCGTGGCCGCATCCGGCGTGGTGCCAGACAGCCACGCGGCCAAGGCCTTGCAGTCGATCCTGGACAGTTATCCACGCGACGAGTTGTTCCAGATCGACAGCGCGACTCTGGAAGAGCATGCCATCGGCATCTTGCGCCTGCAAGAGCGTCAGCGCACACGGGTATTCCTGCGCCGCGACCCGTTCGGGCGCTTCACGTCGGCCCAGGTGTTTGTCCCGCGTGACCGGTACAACACCGAGCTGCGCGTGAAAGTGGGCGCCGAGTTGATGGCGGCCCTGGACGGGCAATCGCTGGAGTTCACACCCATGCTCACCGACAGTCCGTTGGCGCGCATCCACTACGTCGTGCGCGCCAAGGGCGCGGCGGCGGCGCCAGCGGATCTGGCGGCGCTGGAGTCCCGCATCGCCCGGCTGGCCCAGCGCTGGGAGGACGACTGCCTGGCCGAGCTGCTGCGCCTGCATGGCGAGGGCCCGGGGTTGCTACTTGCACATCGTTTTGCCGAAGGGTTTCCCACCGCCTATCGCGAAGACTTCACGGCGCCAGTGGCCGCCGAAGACGCCAAGATGCTGGCCGTTCTGTCCCAGGAAGCCGCGCTGGCGGTGCAGTTGTACCGCCCGCTGAATGCGGCGGCGGGGGTACTGCGCTTCAAGATCTACAGCGTGGCCAAGGTCGCCCTTTCCGACTCGTTGCCGGTGTTGGAAAACATGGGCGCCCGGGTGCTGGATGAACACCCTTACCAAATCGGCGACGAAGGTCTGTGGATCCACGATCTGGGGATCCAGGTTCCTGAAACCACAGATTTTTCGCGCATCCGGGATCGCTTCGAGTCCTTGTTCGCGTTGACCTGGCGCCGTGAGGTCGAAAGTGACGCGCTGAACCGGCTGGTGCTGTCGACCGACCTCGCGCCGCGCGCCATCGGGCTGCTGCGCGCTTACACGCGTTACTTTCGCCAACTCGGATTCGCGTTCAGCCAGACCTATATCGAAAGTGCGCTGTGTCGCCATCCCGCGATTGCGCAGTTGTTGGTCGATCTTTTCATGGCGCGTTTCGACCCGGCGTTACAGGGTGACCGCAACACCGCACAACAGCATTTGCACCAGCTGATCGATACCAGCCTGGCGGCCGTGGCCAGCCTGGACGACGACCGAATCCTGCGCCAGTTCTTCGCCACCATCCAGGCCACCAAACGCACCAATTTCTGGCAAACCGGAGCCGATGGGAGTCCTAAACCCTACCTGTCACTCAAACTCCGCCCACACCTGGTACCCGGCATGCCAGAACCGAAGCCGTTGTTCGAGATCTGGGTTTATTCACCGCGGTTCGAAGGGGTCCACCTGCGCGGGGGCAAGGTGGCGCGTGGCGGCCTGCGCTGGTCGGACCGACGCGAGGATTTTCGTACCGAGGTACTTGGCCTGGTCAAGGCCCAGCAGGTGAAGAATGCGGTGATCGTTCCGGTCGGGTCCAAAGGTGGCTTTGTACTCAAGACCGCACCTCCGGGCAGTGAGCGCGAAGCTTACCTTGCCGAAGGTGTGGCCTGCTACAAGCTGTTCCTGTGCGGACTGCTGGATTTGACCGACAACGTCGTCAAGGGAGCCGTGCTGGCCCCGCCGCAACTGGTGCGCCACGACGACGACGATCCTTACCTGGTGGTTGCCGCAGACAAAGGCACGGCTACGTTCTCGGACATTGCCAACAGTGTATCGGCCGACTACCAGTTCTGGCTCGGCGACGCGTTTGCGTCCGGTGGTTCGGTCGGCTACGACCACAAGAAGATGGGCATCACCGCGCGGGGCGTCTGGGAGTCAGTGAAACGCCACTTCCGGGCCATCGGGCTGAACACGCAAACCACCGAGTTCTCGGTCGTCGGCATCGGAGATATGTCGGGTGACGTCTTTGGCAACGGCATGTTGCTGTCGCCACATATCCGGCTGCAGCTGGCATTCGACCACCGCCACATCTTCATCGACCCCGCACCCGACGCGGCGCGGTCGTTTGCTGAACGCCAACGCCTGTTTGCCCTGCCACGCTCGAGTTGGGACGACTACGATCGCAGCCTGCTGTCGGACGGAGGCGGCGTTTTCTCCAGAGCGGCCAAGTCCATCAGTCTGAGCGCGCAAGCGCGTGCCGTGCTGGCAACCGACGCGCAGGAACTGACGCCGGCCGAGTTGCTGCGGGCCATCTTGCTTGCGCCAGTGGATCTGCTCTACAACGGGGGCATTGGCACCTATGTGAAGGCGTCGTTCGAGACACACCTGCAGGTCGGCGACAAATCCAGCGACGCGTTTCGGGTCAATGGCGGTGAACTGCGTTGCAAAATAGTGGCCGAGGGCGGCAATCTCGGATGCACGCAAAACGGCCGTATCGAATACGCCAGCAAGGGTGGCCTGCTCTACACCGATGCCATCGACAACTCGGCTGGCGTGGATTGCTCGGACCACGAGGTGAATATCAAGATTCTGCTTGGCCAGATCGTGGAAGCCGGAGACCTGACCCTCAAGCAACGCAACGACCTGCTGGCGTCGATGACGGATGAAGTTGGGCAACTGGTGTTGTCAGACAACTACTACCAGACGCAGGCTCTGGAGATTGCGGCGCATCGGCCGCTGTATTTGCTCGACGGACAACAACGCCTGATCCAGTGGCTGGAGGGCGCCGGTCGGCTCAATCGGCGCATTGAATTCCTGCCGGCGGACGAGGAAATCAGCCGCCGGCGCGCGCACAAGGCTGGTCTGACGACTCCCGAAAGCGCGGTGCTGCTGGCCTACGCCAAGATGTCGGTGTTCGATGAATTGATGGCCAGCGACCTGCCCGACGACCCGTTTTTTGGCCGTGCGCTGGAGTCGTACTTCCCCAAGGTGCTGAGCGCCCGCTTCGGAGCGTCCGTCGCGGCGCATCCGCTTAAACGGGAGATCATTGCGACCTTCATCACCAATACCGTTGTCAACCGCACCGGAGCGACCTTTGTCAACTTCATTGCCGCCGAAGCCGGCGCTACCGCGGCCGATGTGGTGCGCGCCTTTACACTGGCGCGTGAAGTGTTCGACCTGGCAGGACTGTGGGACCGCATCGACGCGCTGGACTATCGCGTCGATGCCAAGCTGCAACTCGACCTGTTAAGCCAGCTCACGGCCATCGCGCAACGTGCGGCGCGCTGGATGTTGCGGGCGCGCTCCGACCGCTCCGACCTGCCAAGCCAGATTGCGCGTTACCAGCCAGCCGCGCGCGAGTTACGTGGCCAACTCGCCAACTGGCTGCCGGCCAGTGCCCAGGCCGACTGGACCGTGACCTGGGAGGCACTCGCCCAGGCTGGTGTGGAGACGGGCTTGGCGCAAGACCTCACTGCACTCGAGTTCGTTTTTCCGGCGCTTGATCTGGTGGACCTGGCGCAGCAGGCACAGACCTCCCTTGAAAGTGCTGCCGCAGCCTATTTCCATATCGACGACATGCTCGGGCTGTCGCAGTGGCGCTCCGAGATTGCGCGCCTTCCGACCGACACCCTGTGGCAGACCCAAGCCCGCGCCAGCGCCCGCGACGACGTGTATTCCATTGCAGGCCAGATCACACTGGGCCTGTTATCGCGCAAGGAAAGTCTGGCCGCGTGGGGACTGCGCCACGTCAGGCCAATCGGACGCCTGCGAAAACTGCTGGCAAGCATCAGCACCCAGCCGGCCGACCTGGCGCCGGTATCGGTGGCGCTGCGCGAGTTGCGACAGCTGGCCTGACCATGGCACGCGCAGGTGTGATGCGGCCAGACCAGATCGATGCGTTTTTTGCAACGCTGCAGGCTGCCAATCCGAATCCACGCACCGAACTCGTCTACACCAGCGTGTTCGAGTTGCTGGTCGCAGTGCTGCTCAGCGCACAGGCGACCGACGTCAGCGTCAACAAGGCAACGCGCCGCCTCTTTTTAGTGGCGAATACACCCCAGGCGATGTTGTCACTGGGCCAGCAAGGCCTGGAGCAGCAGATCCGGAGCATCGGTCTGTACCGCAGCAAGGCACGCCACCTGATACACACCTGCCAGCTACTGCTGCAGCGGCATGCGGGCCAGGTGCCGCGCCTGCGTGCCGAACTGCAAGAATTACCCGGCGTCGGCCGCAAGACCGCCAATGTGGTGCTCAACTGCGCCTTTGGCGAACCCACCATGGCAGTCGATACGCATATCTTCCGGCTCGGCAACCGGACCGGAATGGCCCGCGGGAAAACACCCCTGGAAGTGGAGCGCAAACTGTTGCGACGCATACCTGCCCAGTATCTCGGCGACGCACACCATTGGCTGATCCTGCATGGGCGTTATGTGTGCCAGGCGCGCAAACCGCGTTGCTCCCAGTGCCTCGTGCAGGCCCACTGCGCCTACCCTGAGAAGCTGACAATCCCGGCATAATCTGCTGAATGGTCGCTGACGCCCCCGTACCCTTCGTAGACCCGCGTACCATCATCTTGTTGACCGGCATCATGGGCGGCCTGATGTCAGTCGTCCTGTATTTTCTGCGCCGCAGTTATCCGCCCAGAGTTAAAGGCCTGGGAGAATGGTCGTTTGCCACTGCCTTGCTGTTTTTTGCCGGGTTGGCTGCGGCTTCGCGCGGCAAGTCGCATGATCTTGTCTCCATCACCCTGGCGAACTTCCTGATTTTTTCGGGTTGCTACTTTCAGTACATTGGTTCCCAGCGCTTTTTCGGCAAGGTTCCACGGGTCGCTCCCGGCCTGCTGGTCATCGGGGCGCTAGTTCTGGTTTCGGGCTGGTTCACCGTGGTCGACCCGAACTACCGTCCGCGTCTGATGATCTCGGTGCTGGTGATGACCAGTCTGTTCAGCGCGCACGCCCTGCTGATTTATGCCAATGGTCCGCGGTCCTTTGCGCACTGGTTCTCGTTCGGCGTGCTGCTGGCTGCCATCGTCAGTCAACTGCTGCGGTTCTTCACTGCCTGGTGGTATCCGCCGGGCACCGGAGTCCTGGACAACACGCCACAGAACCTGATCTACATCATCGCCTATCCGTTCGTGATGTTGCTGTTTGCGATCAGCCTGGTGTTGCTGGCGACGGATCGCGTGCGTACCGAGTTTGAACACATGGTC
>JAJAZK010000178.1 GCA_026785765.1 Rhodoferax sp.
AGCGGATATACATCGGGGCCCGCGGGCGAGCTTGGGGAAACCCAGGCGAACCACGCAAACAAGGCCGGATATAAGTGAGCAGCCGACTTCTTCACTCAACTGCGCAAATTGTGCTTGCTAGCCGGGAGGCATCCATATAAGTTCACCCCATGAGACGCTTCATCCTCGCCGCCGCCACCGCCCTGGTGGCGCTCAGTGTTTTGCCCACCGCCCTGGCGCAGACCGAAATCCGCATTTCCACCGCGGCACCCGACAATGCCCCGCTATCCGATGCGTTCCGCTTGATCAAAACCCGCATGGAGGCGAAGTTCCCCGGCGCGGTGAAGGTAACGGTGCACACCGCCAGCAGCCTGTTCAAGCAAGGCACCGAGTTGCCGGCATTGCAGCGCGGCAACCTGGAAATGGCCAGCCCGGTCACCTTCGAGATCGAGGCCCAGCTGCCCGAATACGGCGTTTTCGGCGCCGCCTACCTGTTTCGTGATGCCGACCACCTGATCAAGACTTTTCGCAGCGACATCGGCAAGGAGTACTACGACGACATCGCTGCCAAGATGGGACTGGTCATCCTGGACACCGCCTACCTCGGTACGCGCACCATCAACCTGACCAGCGACAAGAAGATCGAGAAGCCGTCGGATCTTGCAGGCACCAAGATGCGCATGCCTCCCGGAGCCGCATTCCAGGTGCTGGCCAAGGCGCTGGGCACCACGCCGGTGTCGATGCCGATCACCGAGGTCTACCTCGGCCTCAAGACCGGCGCCATCGACGGCCAGGACAACCCGACCAACATGACCCGCGACTGGAAGTTCCACGAAGTCACCAAGCAGGTTGTGCTGACCAGGCACCTGGTGCAACCGGTGTTCCTGGCCATCGCCAAGCCGGTGTTCGACAAGCTCACGCCGGCCCAGCAGACCGAGTTGCGCGCGGCAGCCCGCGAAGCCGCCGACATACAAATCGCAAAGACCTTGCAAGATGAAAAGTCGGCCATCGACACCTTCCGCGCCGCCAATGTCCGCATCAGCGAGCCGGACATCGCGGCCTTTCGTGCCTTGGTGCAGAAGGAGTACGAAGCCCCCGGTGTGACCGCCAAGTGGAAGCCAGGACTGATGGCCCGTATCCAGAACGTGCGCTGATCGGCCCACAAAACACAACACACCATGGTTGCCGCCACACCATCCCGGTTTCGCCGTCTGGCGGTTGCCGTCTCGACGCTCAGTCTGGCCATGGTGTTCGTGCTGTTCATCTATGGCGTGGGCATGCGTTACCTCTTCGGGCGGCCGATTGGCTGGGTGGATGAAGCGGTGACCGTGCTCAGCGTCTGGTCGGTGTTGTGGACAGCCGCCTTTGTGTTGCGCTGGCATGAGCACATTTCGTTCGACATCGTGTTCATCAACCTGGCACCCAGGCGCCAGCGTGCCATGCTGCTGGTAGTGAACACCGTATTTGTGGCCCTGATGCTGGCGGCCCTGCCCGGCATGGTCGACTACACATTATTCCTCTGGCGCGAAAAGACCGACATGCTGGAGATGCGGCTCGATTTCGTTTACGCGATCTTTCCGGTCTTTTTCATTGCCATCGTGCTGCGCCAGCTGGCCAGCATCTGGCGCCTGTTGTCACCGCGCTGGGAGCAGGAGTTGAACCAATGGACCGGCGCCGCCGCCCTGCCGGAGCAGACATGACCCCGGGCCTGTACGCCCTGCTCGGCACCGTGCTGTTCGGCGCGATCATGCGCTTGCCGCTGGCACTGGTGATGTTCGGCGGTGGCGCCGCCTATCTGTTCGCGACGCGCCAGGACATCGGCCTGCTGGTCGGCCAGGTCATGAGCCAGATGACCACCATGTATGTGCTGGTGGCGATTCCGATGTTCATCCTGGCAGCCAATATCATGAACGCGGCCTCGATCAGCGAGCGACTGTGGGCGGTTGCCAATGCACTGGTCGGGCGCTTCAAGGGCGGCATGGGCCATGTGACGGTGCTGGTCAGCATGATCTTCTCCAGCATGAGCGGCAGCGCCATCACCGACGCCGCCGGGCCCGGCCTGGTCGCGGTGCGCATGATGCGCCAAATCGGCAAGTACCCGGCCGGCCTGGCCTGTGCCATCGCCGCCGCGGCCGCCACCATCGCCCCGATCATCCCGCCGTCGATTCCGCTGGTGATCTACGCGCTGATCTCGGGCGCGTCAATCGGCGCGCTGTTCCTGGCCGGCCTGGTACCGGGCGTTTTGATGGGCCTGACATTGATGATTGCCATCTGGCTGATTGCGCGCAAACGCGGGCTGCCGGCTGCCGAGCACGTGCCATTGGCACAGATGCCGGCCGTGATGCTGCGCGCCGCCCCCTCGTTGACTCTGCCGGTGGTGCTACTCGGCGGCATCTGGTCGGGTATCTTCTCGCCCACCGAATCGGCCTCCGTTGCCGCCCTGTGGGCCTTGGTGCTGGGCTCGGCCCTGTACCGCAAGATCAAGCTGCACACCCTGCGCGACGTGTTTGCCGAGTCCTCCCGCCAGACCGCCACCACCATGCTGCTGATCGCCAGCGCCTTCATCCTCAACTATGCGATCACCAACGAGGGGCTGGCCGACGCCCTGGTGGCGCAGATCACGGCGATGAACCTGGGCCCGATGCAGTTCATGCTGGCCGTGACCCTGTTCTTTCTGGTGCTGGGTTGCTTCCTTGATGGCTCGGTGATGATGCTGGTGTTCGTGCCGCTGCTGATTCCCAGTGCCCGTGCGCTGGGCATCGACCTGACCTACTTCGGCATCATCGTGACGCTGAACTTCATGATCGGCCTGATCACCCCGCCCTATGGCCTGCTGCTGTTCGTGATGTCCTCGCTCACCAGGGTGCCGCTGATGGATATCGTGCGCGAGGTCTGGGTCTTTGTGCTGGCCCTGGGCCTCTTGTTGGCGCTGCTCATCTGGTTTCCGCAGATCACGCTGTTCCTGCCACATGCCTTCGGGTACAAATGACCGCGTTTCGGGCTCACAGGTCGTATGCACGATGTAACACTTGAAGCCCTCCAGGCAGTCTGCGAACCGGTTCTGGACGCGGCCGGTTTCATTCCCGGCCCGCAGGTCGACGAGCGGTATTGCCGCGACTGGCTCGGCGGATACGGCCGCCCACTCGCCGTGCTGCGCCCGCAAACTCCCGACCAGGTGGCCCGATTGATGCATGTGCTGCATCGTTTGCGCCAGCCAGTGTTGATCCAGGGCGGCATGACCGGCCTGGTCGGCGCCTGTGTTCCCCAGCCTGGCGAGGTGGTGCTGTCGCTGGAGCGTCTGCGCACGATCGAGGAGTTCGACACCACTGCGGGCACGATCACGGCCCAGGCTGGTGTCGCGCTGCAAGCTTTGCAGGAGCATGTCGAGGCCCGGGGCTGGATGTTCCCGGTGGACATCGGCAGTCGGGGCTCGTGCCAGATCGGCGGCATCATTACCACCAACGCCGGCGGCAACCGGGTGCTGCGCCACGGCATGACGCGCCAGTCTGTGCTGGGCCTGGAAGTGGTGCTGCCCGATGGCAGCGTGGTGTCACGCATGGGAAAGGCGCTCAAGGACAACGACCTCAAACACCTGTTTATCGGCAGCGAGGGCACGCT
>JAJAZK010000179.1 GCA_026785765.1 Rhodoferax sp.
CAAGTCCAAGCGGCTATGGGCGATCTTGACAAGGTTCTTTGCTACTGCGGCCGACGTCCTGGGGACACGAACCCAGCGCAGGTCGAGAAGCTGCTGCGTGCGACACCGCACTGGATGCGCCACACCCATGCGAAAAGCGGGCGCGCCAAATGGGCGATGCGTTCGCGGCCCGGCCATCTTGACGCCGGACTGGTTCGCACCTGTCAGGGAGGTCGCCAGCAGTGCATTACAATGACATTTAAAGTAAGGAGCAGCAATGACCGAATCCACCATCACCGCCAAGGGGCAGACGACTGTACCGGCGTACGTCCGGGCGCTTGTGAACGCTGAGCCGGGCACGCGCCTGGTCTGGTCCGTGATGCCTGACGGCACCATCATCGTTCGCGCCAAGACCAAGTCCATCCTCGACATGGCCGGCATGCTGAAGGCCCCCAAGAGCAAGCGTGTCGCCATCGAAGACATGAACCCCTGGCACTGATGCCGGCGCTCGACACCAACGCGCTGGTCCGCTATGTCGTCGAGGACGACGTAGCGCAGTTCGCCGCGGCCAAGCGGCTGATCCGTAAGTGCGTCAGCGAAGGGCAGACGCTGTTTGTGCCCGTGACCGTAACCCTTGAACTGGAGTGGGTGCTGCGCTCCAGCTTCGAGTACGCCAAGGACGAGGTCATGCAGGTGCTGTCGAGCCTATTCTCTGCAGCCGAGCTGACCTTCGAATCTGAGCACGCGCTTGAGGTTGCGCTGCAGTTGTATCGAAAGGGGCCCGCCGATTTTGCGCACTGCCTGCACATCGCTCTGGCGGCGCAGGCCGGTGATTTGCCTCTGTGGACATTCGACAAGCGCGCCGCCAAGGTCGAGGGGGCACAGTCGATAAGCCGCTGACGCGCCCGACCGGATTCTGTCACGACATGGGGACCAAAAGGCGCCTGTGGCCCATGGGGGGCTTGTTGCCCGGCGTGGACGCCTGGCACGCTGGCCCAGCCGCACCGATTGCGTGCGTGCACGACGCGGCGCAGCGGCACTTTGCGACGCTGCGCCCGTTCATCCTGCCATGAAGGTCGCGGCGAACACTTCTGTGGCCTGAGGCAACTGGATGGTGCGCCGCCCATGGCGTTGAAAAAATCGTCGATGCGGTTTTGCAGGGGATCGGCCCGACGCTCGACCCCTGAAAGCCGCCAGCCCAGGCCGGCCCAACTACACCGTCGGCTACTGTCCGGAGCCAGCGTAGTCCAGAAACTTCTCCGGGCTGATGCGCAGGGCGGCGCCGGTCGGACAGGCACGCACACAGGCCGGGCCGGACTTGATGTCGCGGCACATGTCGCACTTGACGGCTTTCTTGATGGCCTGCGGCTTGTTCCCGGAGGCGCCGGTGTCGTAGGCTTTGGCAGGGGCGCTGGTGCCGGGCTCACGACCGAGTCCCAGGAACAGCCAGGCCCACAGGCTGTTGATGCCTTTCTTATCGGCCAATGGCGCCATCTGGATCACGCCGTAGGGGCAGTTCTTCTCGCAATTTCCGCAGCCGATACAGGCGTCGCTGATGTAGACCTCGCCGCCTGGTGCACGATGGATCGCATCCGGCGGGCAGTCCTTCATGCAATGCGGGTGTTCACAGTGCCGACACGAGGTCGGTACATGCACGTTGGCGTAGGTGGGGCCAGCCTCGCGGTCCAGCCGCGAGGTGCCGCCGTGGGTGTCGGCGCAGGCTTTCTCGCAGTTGTCGCAGCGGATGCAGAGCGATTCGTCGATCAGCAATACGTCGGTGGCCTCCCCCACACCCTGCTGCAGCAGGAACGAGATCAGGTTGCCCGACTGCTGGTTGGCAGCCATCGCCTGGTTCGCCTGCATCCGAGCCTGGTACTGCTCGTCGAGCTTGCCACGCCTCGTGGTACTGCCCGCCAGCAGGTCGGTGACCCTGGACGCCAGCAACACGATGGCCTCGGTTGGCACGGCTGCGCGCACCGTCGCCGAGCGTGGAGTGTCCATCACCAGCGCCATTTCGCCCACATAGTTGCCGGCCGACACATAGGACAACACGACGTCGCGGCCGGCCAGCGTACGCGACACCATCACCGAGCCCTTGCGGATGAGGTACAACCCGTCGGGTTTGTCGCCTTCGTTGAAAAAGACTTCGCCGCTTTTGTACTGGCGGATCTGCGAACCTTCGATCAGGGTGTTCAGGCTTGCTTCGGTAATCTCGGGTGCCACATACTTGCGCACGGCGCGGCGCAGCGCCACCAGGTCGAGCTCCTTGCGCACCGAATCCACCGACGCCAGCAGCTTGAGCATGGCGCGGCGCGGTGTTTCCACCAGGATGCAACGTTCCGACGCGCGCACCGTGGACGAGCGGCGCCGCCCGGAGATCAGGCCGAGTTCGCCAAAGAAATTGCCCGTTCCCAGGAGCACCTGCGCGCCGCTGGTATCGATCTGCGCACCTTCGATCTGCACCTGACCCCGCACGATGCTGAAAAACGAGTTCGAGTAGTCATTGCGCAGGAAGATCAGTTCGCCCACCTTGGGCAGGCGGACCTCGCTGTCCTGCATGAACTCGCGCAACTGCAGCGCGTTCATGCCGCGCATCCAGGGCATGTTCTCCCGAACCAGCGCCAGCACATCCTCCACGCTGTTGAGTTTGGCGGTGGCGGCGATGACGGCGGCAAACTTCTTCTCCAGCAAGGGCTGGTCGGCGGCCACCACAGCACGCCCGCAAATCGACTCGATCGCCTCGTAGCCCTGGTTCATCGCCTGCTTGATCAGCGGATAACCGCCCAGCGCACCCACCACATACAGACCGGGCACACTGGACTCATAGGTCGGCGACAGCTCCGGCAACGCTGTCGCCTCCTTGCTGGAAAAACGTACGCCAAACCCCTCGACCAGCTTGCGCGGCGGGATTGCGCCCAGGCGGCCGATCACGCGGTGGCACTCCACCACCTCCTCGCCTGCAGGCGTTGTGAGCACCACGCGCAGTCCTGGGCCGGCGGCACCCTTTCGCGCCTGGCGTTTCGAGAGGTCGACCACCGATACCATCATGGTGCGGTTGTAGTCTTCCTGAGCACTGCTGGTCTGTTCCTGCGCTTTTTCGATATGGTCAATGCTGGTGCGGTAACGGCAGGACAACTTGTTGTCACGCGCGGCAGCCTGGATGGCGCTGAGATTGCCCTCCTTGCAACGGCTGAACTCGTCGTTGCGGTTGAGCAGGATCACCCGGTTGTCATGCTCGGCCAGGGCCAGGGCGTTTTCGATCGCTGCGTCACCGGCGCCCACCACAATGATGGTTTCGCCGCTGTAGGCAGCGGGGTCGTCCAGCTGGTACTGGATATTGGGCAGGTTGTCGCCCTTGACACCCAGCGTGCGCAAATTGCCCTGAACACCGATGGCAAGCACAATTTGCTCGGCCGCGATCAGCTCGGCGCCGTCCAGGGTAATCCAGAACTTGCCCTTTTCACCCTCGATGCCGGTCACCACGGTGTTGCGGCGAATCTGCGCGCCCAGCGCGGCAATCTCGGTATCGAACCGGTCGAGGATGCTCTCGCGCGTCCCGGCCTCGAAACCCATGGGGCTGCGCAAGTCCAGGAAACCGGGCTCCGCCATCACGTGTTTGCCCTTCTGGTACTTGTAGATCGTGTCCGTCAGGTGCGCTTGCGCCTCGATCAGGATATGGTTGAGCCCGAGCTTGGCCGCGTGTGCTGCGGCAGACAGGCCGGCCGGTCCGGAGCCGATGATGGCAACGGTGTAGGGTGAGTCCATTGCAATGCCTTTTCAGCGTGTGGCCAGCGGTGTCGCCACCAGTGGCCGGAAAGTGCGCAGGCGGGCCTGGAAGTCGACCGGCTTGAAGGACTCGTCGAAACGCAGCGCCGCGCGCAGATCAGCCAGGCCTTTGTTCAGCGCGGCAGCGGACTTGAGTTGACCGAGTTTGTGCAAGGTGTTGACCAGACTGCCGAGCGCCATCGCGGCTTGCTCGGCAGCGGCATAGTCGCTGTAGGCACCGGCCAGGCCATCATCGACCAGGGCCAGCGCCATCGCGCGCAGGTTGTCGTTGCTGACGCCACTGGCGGAAATCCTGCGCGCTGCCTCGTCGGCCAGCGTCTTGACCGCCAGTGCGCGTTCACCCAGGTCTCCGTTGCCAGCCATCGCCTGATTGAGTTGGGCTACCGCGCTGCCAAAACGCTCACCCAGCGGCGGGTCGGTCTGGCGCAGCAGCAGGCGCAGCATCAACATGCCGGAGTCGTTCAGCCGCACCAGGCCCGGGCTGATGCTCCTGCCAAAGTTGCCGACCGGCTTCCAGCGGGTGTCGGCCATGGGATGGTGGCAGGCATGGCAATCGAACAGGGTGAGCTCCGGAAACACGCCGTCACGGCCGCGTTTGGGGTCGAGCAGGATGTCGATCTGGGTGGCCACTGCAACGGCCTGACCAATCGCCCAGACCTTGACCCCATCAAAGTTGCCCTTGCGCTGCAGGTAGTCGGCATCGACCTTGAAATGCGCCGGTTGCAGACTGGTGAAGGTCTCCATCTCGAAACTCATGCGCGGGTGGCCGGCCGCCATGATGCGGTGCGTTACGTATTTATCGCTCGTGCCAAAGTGGCAGGACAGGCACAACTTGGCGCGCGCCAGCGGCTCCGCACTGGGGTACAGGCCATTGCCGATGTTGCTGCGGTGGGTGGCACCGGGTTCGGTGTGTGCGGCGATCCAGCGCGTCGCCGGCCCATGGCAAGCCTCACAGGAAACGCCATCCGCCACCGAATGTGCCGGCGCGGCTGCCACCGGGTTGTGCGCATGGCAGTCCTGGCAGATCCTGGAGTGGTGGGCCGGCTGCGGCAATGCCAGGTTGGCCGCAATCCGGCGCGAACGCTCGTTGAGCAACAGCGAATAAGCACGCGCATGTTTGTCCAGCCGCGACCAGACCACGTACTCGTTCTGCGTCACGGGCGAGCCGTTCCAGCCAGCGATCGACCCGTGGCACAGGGAACTGGCGCAAGTGACCACGCCCAGGGTCTTGTCACGTGACTTGTCAGGAAGGGTCTGCGCGTTTGCTGCACCACCCCACGCCAGCAGCAGACCCAACAGCAGGGCGGTAAGTTGCTTCAGCGTGTTCAATGCACTACCTTCGTGCTGCGCACTACGGTGCTGAGCGGCTTCGGGCGGCCGGGCGGCGCTCATGGCCCCACCCCCTTGGCGGGTGCTGCAGTCTGCTGCTTCGCCAGCGCCGCGCCAGGGCTGCCGGCGTGTGAATAGGAGGTGCCCGGAGTGTCGGTCACGGTCCACACCGTACCGTCCTTTCGCAGGTAAAGCTTTTGCATTTCTGGCGCGGTGAAGGGGCGCGAACCGATGCGCCCGAACACTGCTATCTGACCACCCGTCTCATCCACCGCCCGGTCCCGGTCCAGACCCTTGGACAGGGACAAGGCCGGCGACCGGGTGGCGCGCCAGGCGATCACCTGCGGCTTGGGCACCGGCGAAAAGCCATAGAACCGGGGTTGGGTGTCGGGCGCGGTCAGTTGCAGCACCTTGATGCCGTGCACACCGTCGGCCACATAGGCAAACAGCGAGGCGTTGGTGGAGCCCACCACCACGTCCTGGGTATCGAGCAGCGAGTTGTTGGGCGAGTCGCCGCGATTTACCCGGGTCTCCACACGCGGCTGCGTGGGACGCTCCACATCCACCACCACCAGACCCTCGGCACCGGCGGCCACATAGGCATAGGTGCGCGCCACGTACACCTTGCGCGCATCGGCCAGCGGCACGCGGGCAGTCTCGATATGGCGCGGCTGGCGCGGCGCGGTCACGTCGACCAGCTCCAGCCCCTGCGCCGTAGTGACCCACAGGTAACGAAACTGCAGGGCGCTGGCGCGTGCGTCGTTGAGCGGCAGCGTCGCCACCCAGCGCGGTTTGAGCGGGTCGTCCACATCCACCACGGTCAAGCCCTTGGCCGTCGTGATGTACAGGTAGTGGCCACCGACCGTGATGTGGCGCGCGCCGTCGAGTACGCCGCGTTGCTCGGCGCCGCCGTTCCAGGTGGCGGCACGTTTGAGAAAGTTGTTGCGCGGCTCCCCGTCGGCAAGCGTATCCACATTGACAACTATCAGGCCTTCCTTGCTGTCGGAGATGAACGCATAGTGGTAGATCGGATGGAAGGCCTGCTCCTCGTTGGTGACACGCATCAGCTCCCCGGTATTGCGGGTCGGCGCGATCGGCTGGTTGGTCGGCAAGGCAACGCAAGTGGCGTTGGCGGAAGGGATATGCGTGCGCTGACCCAGCGGCGAAAACGGCGCCGTCACGATACGCTGCGACACACCCTTGTTGGCGATGTTGGCCACGTCGTAGACGCGCATGCCGCCGGCCCCTTCGGAGACAAACAGGTATTCGCCGCGCAGCTGAATACACTGGGCCGCCCCCGCCGTGCCATGGTCGTGCGAGACCTGCAGGCGCGACTGCGCCTTGCGGTGGTTCTGGTACCAGTCCGGATAGGCGTAGCGTTGCAGGTAGCTGCCTATCACCGCTTGTGGCTCGTCCCACTCCGTGACCTGCACCGCCTCCACGTGGCGCTGCGCCCCGACCCAGGCGTTGAAGCCGACGAAATTGACGTAGTTGGTCCCTTGCAGCAGCAACTGCGCCATGATGGCGTTGTTGTCGTTGTCGCGGTTCACGTGACAGTCCGAGCAGGTCTTGGTCTCGGTCTTGCGTTCGGTGTGCGGGTAATGCGGCGCAAAAGCCTGCGACGAAAACCCGCTGGCGGAAATCGGCGGCTGCTGGATGTAGATCTTCTCCCGGTTGATGTTGGTCGACGACAGGATCAACGCCGAGCTCGAGCGCACCGGCGTGATCTTGCCGCCCTTGACCGAACCGTGGATGCCGAGCTGGAACATGTCGTCGCGCGCCACCTGCGGGTTGTAGGTGGCGTAATTGCGTGTCTCACCGCCTTCGTAGTGCAAGCGCTCGGTCTTCCAGTTGGCCTGGATCGGCAAGTGGCAGCCGGCGCAGCTGGTGGTCCACGACAGGTGGCAGCTGTAACAGTTCATCTTGTCGTCGTCGTGTGCATAGCCCTTGCCGTCGGTCGTTGCGCCCCAGGCGCCGTCCTGCCCGCTGGCACCGGAATGCATGAGTTTGGCGCGCGCCGCCTTCTCGTTGTATTTCGGGTTGCCTGCGGTCAACGAATCCTTGACCAGGGACATCTCCCATTCCAGTGTCGGGTCCAGGGCCGAGCGCTGAAACAACTTGCCCGCGCGCCACTCGAAGCGTTTGCGCCCGTCCTGGGTGCGCAACAACTGCATGTCCATGCCACCGGGTTTCGCAGCCGGCCCCGACGTGAGCAGCGTGGGGTACTTTTTCGCGCTGCCGTGGCAGTCCTTGCAATCAATCTCGATGGCGGCGGCGACTTCGCCGTAGATATGGCCGTTGCCATGGGAATCCTGCGCAAAATGGCAGTCCACACAATGCATGCCCACGTCGAGGTGCACCGAGGTCAAGTGCACTGCCTTCTTGAACTTCTGCGGATCGTCGTCCGCCACCGGCTGGTTCTGTGCATCGAGCAAGCTGCCTTTGCGGTCGCGCTTGAAAACCTGGCGGAAGTTCCAGCCATGCCCGTGGTAGTCGGCAAACTGCGTGTCCTTGAGTTGCGGATTGAGCTCCGACACCCGCTTGGAAAACTCCCGGTCGCCCCACAGGCCGCGCGTGGCAGCCTCTTCCGGGTTGCGATCAAGTATCTTGCGGGCTTCGGCCGCGGTCGGGTACTTCTGTTTCTTTGGCCACATCAGCGGCGCATCGGCCTCGTAGTCCCACATCGTCGTTCCACAAAACGAATTCACAAAGATGTTGGGCTGGTGCATGTGGCACACCATGCACTGCGAGGACGGGATGGCCCGGGTGAACTGGTGCGAAATCGGGTGCCCCGACTGGTACTTTGGAATGGCCGGGTCGGCCGACGCGGACTTGCCCTCATTGCCAAACTTCGCGTAGGGGCCGGAGTGCTTCGGGTCCCGGTCGTTCGCATACGGAGTATGGCAGGCAGTGCAGCCGGAGGATCGGTAATCGCCGGGTTGCTCGTTGGTACCGAGAAACCACAGGTGTGGATCGTTCAGGCGCGTCTTCGCAATGTTGATCAGCGGCACCGCGATGCGGTTGCCGGTACCAGGCCCGCGGTTGGACTGCCGGATGTCGGGCCGCCCGGGCTCGTCGAGCTTTTGCAGCGCGCCTGTCACGTTGGGCAGGCCGATCTCCGGGAACTGTGTAGCGTTGATCTTGCCGCCGCGCTCGAACACCCGGAACACGTCGGCAGGCGGCACCGTCTCCCAGGCTGGCAAGGGCGCCAGGCTTTCCAGGATGCCCATGGCGCGCATCTGGGGCGTGACTGCGACCGGATTCTTGATCAGCGCCGGCTCACTCTGGCTGGTGTAGGCCTCGCCCAGGACGTAACGCTTGAACGGCAGGATGCCGTTGTTGTAGGCCGCGCCGCCCCACAACATGGCACTGGTCGCCATCAGGCTGCGCTCGCTGGCCTGCACGATGGGCAGGTGGCAGGCGCCGCACGACTCACGCGCCACGCGCAGATCGCCCGGGTTGATGAAACGGATGAACTGCGGGCTTTCGCGGTTGAGCTTGGTGTAACTGCCAGGCGGGTTGGAGGAGGACGGGTAGTTCCACTGGAACGGGAAACGCGGCAGCACATGCGAGCGCTCCATCGCCGCGATGTAGGCCTGGTCGCTGCGTTGGGTGTTGGCCGGCCGCGGCACCGATGCATTGCCACCATGGCAATCGGTGCATCCGAGCACCACACCCGGGTTGGCATGCATGGTGCGGTGGTCGGTTCCCGAGCCATAGTTCAGATGGCAACTCTCGCAACCCAGCGACTTGGCCTGCGCTTCCAGGGTCGTCTGGCGTGCGGGTGCGGCGGGGGCGCTGATGCTGACGCTGACGATGCCAGGTGCAGCAGGCGCCGGTCTGGTCTCGGAATGCGCCTGCGGCCATTGCACCGCCGCCAGCAGCAGCACGGCGGCGAGACCGGCCCAGAACCAGTGCAGCGGATAACGGAAGCGAGCAAGCATGTCAGAAGGTCAATAAAAGGTTGGCGAGCACCGAATACGGGCGTTTCGCGGTCGGAAACAGCTGCTTGTAGGCCGCGCCCGGCTGCAGCCAGGCCACCGAGCCGTTGAAAACTATATTTTGCGACATGAAGGGACGGTATTGCAGCGCCAGCGAAATGTCGGTCCCCAGTTGCCGCGCGATTCCACCCTGGTTGCGCAGGTACTCCAGCACGCTGGTATCGCCCAGTGTCAACCACGACACGTTGCCGATCAGCCGCCACTGCGGCGCAATGTCGGCGTCAGCCCCGATCCCGATCAACAGCAGCCCGGGGTTGACGAAGTTGGATTGCCCCTGGTCCTTCGAGGAGCGCAGGCTGGGCAAGACGCCATTGCGCCCCGACAAGGCTACACCCCCGCCGCCGATCAGAGGCACGGCCTGGCGAATCCAGAAGCTGGTGTCGGCTCCGGCGATTTGCGGGTTCTCGAAGATCGCATCGAATCCGGTCGATTTGCCATCGAAAGGGTTACGGTCGGCGCTGGCGAACAGGCCGGTTGCGCGCACGCGCAACCAGTTGAAGTCGCGCGACAACTCGGCGGCGGCGAAACCCGCCGCGATGCGTTGCCGGCGTTGCGCAATCGCGTCGTAGCTGGCGCTACCCAGGGCGAGATAGGCGGACGAAGTCAGATTCCAGCGCCCGAAGTGGCCGTCGCCGCTGAGGCCGAAATAGGCCACGCTGTAGTCGTGCGGGCGCACGTCACCCAGCACCGCCGGGCGCACCTGGAAACCGTTGCGGTCGTAATGGTCCTTCTGCCCACCTTCGCGGTTCAGGTTCAGCAAAACAGTCGCCTGCGTGGTGTGGCCCAGCGCCGGCCAGTCCTGGCGAAACGCATTTGCAATGAAGGTGTCGTCGTTGCGCCAGCGCCGGAACACGTCATTGAGCCCGGAGTTGGTGTCTTTCTCCAGCCGCCGCAACCAGCCCAGGTTGTATTGCCACTGGTTGTTGTCACGGTTTCCGAACACCCGCACTCCGAAGGCCAGGTCGTTGAACACGAAGCCGCGGAAGTCGGATATGAAGGGTTGAATACCGACCCGCACCGAATCGAAGTCGTAACGGTCCGACACGTTGCGCAGGTGCACGTCGGCAAACGCCTCCTGCACACCAAAATGACTGTCGGTGCGCGTAAGCCCGCGCTGCGGATTGACGTTCACCGCACGCACCTCCTGTACGCGTGCGTGGTTGACGTTGAAGGCGCCAGTGAACTTGTACTCGTAGTCCGGTGGCTTGAATGAAGTGTTGCCCTTGATCAGGGACGCGCTCAGGATCACGGTCTGCACCAGCGCGGTCTGGGTCGTGCCGCCAAATACGCTATTCGAGCCCGCGCGCTGGCTCGACTGCGCACCGGACGGCACCGGGATGCGGCGCGCTTCGAACAGCGAATCGGACACCGCGCCCAGATTCAGGAACCAGTCGGGTCCCCAGTGCGCCAATGGCTGGTACGGCTTGTCGCCCTTGATGGTGTTGGAGTTGTACGGGTCCCACCAGCGGTCTTTCTGTCCCAGGCTTTCCATGATGCGCCAGCGGTCCGGAACGGCCAGGCTGGTACGTGGATCCAGGCGCCCGGGTGGTGGCACCTGATTCGGGTCGATTGGCGGCAGAAGGTAGCGCAGCGGCTCGGTCTGGGCGCGGCGCAATTCCACGGACTCTTCCTCGGCTTGGGTCTGCGCCACTGCCCACTGGGTAGCCACCACGGCCAGGCAGCACAGCAGACGCGCCACGCGACTCATTTGCCGGCGCACACGTTTTGCTCGCTGCTGCCATTGAAGGGTGTCTGCGGGCATTGCACGTACCGCAACTGCCCGCCCGCCAGCGTCAGCGTATCCGAACGCCGCGGCGGCGGCGCCTGACCCAGACCGTTGCCCATGACGCCCGCCGCATTGCTCAGGCCCAGAAAGGCGACCATATCGTCCTGATCCACTCCATCGCCCGAAACACCGATCGCACCGATCAGTTGCGGCACACCGGCCAACGTGCGGTAGATCGGCACCCCTCCAGGGAAGATCTGCAAGCCATTCATGAGCCGGGGCAACCCGGTGCAGCCAAACGCCAGGCTGTTGGCCGCCGCCGCCGCAACAATTGCGTCAATCGCCAGATCGAGTTGCAGCCCGGTGCTGAACGGGCTCCACTGGGCGTACGGCTTGGACAGGGGGCCGTTCACAGAACCGGCAATGCCGTCCGGGAAAAAAGGACGTGCCAGGCTGCCGATGGCGCGGGTGCTGAAGGCCAGGCCGTTCGACAGCGCCGTCGCGTCGCCAACAAAGGCGCGCAAGGCCGCGACATACGGCGCAACAGGTGCCGTTGCGGCGTTGCCAGGATAGGTGCGCGGCGGCAGCGCCAGCAGTTCGGTCGCAGCCAGTGGATGCGACAGAAAGGCGGCGCTGCGCGCCTTTTGCAGCGCCACGTCCGTGCCGAACACCGGCGCGTCCGGGGTGCGCACCAGCCCCAGCACCACACCGTTGCTATCGACCACGGTAATCGTGACCTGGGCTGCCTGCCCGGCTGGACGCCGGATTTGCGCGCGCGCGCGGTTCGCCACCTGCAGCGCAGACCGCAGCACTTGCTGCACCTCTGCGGCGCTCAGGCCGCCGTCGGTTCCGGCCTGCACGGGGAACCGGTTTGTGTTGCCCGCGTCCACCAGCAACCAGCCACCAAGGTCGGCAAAAACGCCGCTATCGCGCCGAATGCCGGAGGCCGCCAGGCCAAACGCCGCCCCGGCACGCGGCGCACCAGCAAAATAACCAATGACCGGCACCAGCGCACCGGGCAGTGTGGCCAGTACAGCGCTGCCAGAGCCACCATCGGCGGCATCAGAATAACGCAGCGAGCGGCCATCGGCAGTGATCTGGTTGGCCCGGATATCGGCCGGCGCCTCAAACCCGACGCTGGCGGCAACCGCGAGTTGTTCGTCCAGATCGTTGTCAAAGTCAAAGATGGCGAGGTCCAGGCTGTAACGGCCATCGGCCATCACACCCACTCCGCCCACCACGCGTCCGTTCTTGTACAGCGGCATGCCGCCGGGGTCGGCCGACAAACCCAGGGGCGAGCGTTTCGGCCCCAGGTCGGCATCGCTGTCGCGGCGCACGATGTCCGAACACGACAACTGCGAGAACTGCACACCGAACAGTGGTCCGGAGGGCTGGTTGGCTTCCAGCGGGTTGAAGTTCTCCTGCACGATCTGGCTGGCAGTGCGGCTGGAGAATGCGTTGCCGGCGCTCGACAGGTAGGCACCGGTGAGTGCCTTGCTGATGGCGGCCAAGGTGCTGGGCAGAATCGCCACGCCTTCCAGGCCGCCGGCCACCGCGCGCCGCCCATCGATCGTGAAAGTTGGCGCCGCACCGGCCATGGCATACACCGCCAACACATTGCCGACCCGGTCTGTCACCGCCACCGTTGCGGCCTGGCCGCGCGCTTGCGCCGCACGCACCGCCTGCGCCAGTACCCGCTCCACGTCGGCGACGGTCAACACATCCTGTGCACAACTGGTGCCACAGTCGACTGCGCCCAGAGCGGTTGCGCCAGAGATGGCGTCGCCACCACCCCCACAAGCGGCAAGCCCTGCCAGCAAGCTGGCCTGCAAGACGCGCTGCCAACTGCGGCGGAAGGCGCACGGCATCATGGTTTGGGCACCGCCAGTGCAGCGTTTTTGGCGAAGGTCGGGTGCTGAATCTTCTGGTGGAAGCCGTGGCAACTCTCGCAGCGGCTGACCACCTTCTCCTTGTCGGGCTTGGCCCCGGTATGGCAGCTCTGGCAAACCTGGATGTCGGGCAGCAAGACATCGGCCGCCACCTTGGACTGGCCGGCCTTGTGGCAACTGCTGCAGTCGGCGCTTTTATGCTGGGCATGCGAAAAGGCCGACTGCGGCAACCAGTGGCTGGTCTGCACAATCGGCGCAACGGTCCACAGGGGCGACCGGGGCGCGCTGGCGCTCACTTTGCTGGTGCTGTGGCAGGTCGTGCAGACGCCGGTCGGTTTGTCGAACATGGCCGCCAGCGTGCGTTCGCTCTGCTCCTGCACCCAGCGCGCGGCGCTGGTGCTGCGCCCGGCCACCGTCTCGGCGGCCGGGCGTTGCAAAAACGCATTCACCGTCACCAGACTGACCGGATATCGGTCCACTGCCAGGCTGGCATAAATCTCGCGCACCGATGTGGTGACCACCTCCGGCGTCGCGTGTGGCACCTGGCGTTGGGGCGCCTGCGGGTCAACCGACAGGCGGTGGCAAGCCTGGCAATGCGCCTCCATGCGTACCGGCTCGAAACGCGCACCAGCCGCGTCGAGCGTGTGGCAGTTGGCGCACTCCAGCAAAACACGGCCACCGGTCCGGGCCGGACCGGTCGGGCTCTTGATCCCGCTTTTGGCCAGATGAATGTCGTGCGGGAACTTCAGACCGGTATCGTTCTTCAGCGTCGCCGTCTGCGCCACCCGCTGCACCGTTGCGGTGGCTCCAGGTTGGCGGATCGACAAACGGAAGGCCGGATGGTCGCGCGCGAAGTCAGAGACATTGCCAACCAGGGTCTGCGGCGCATAACTGCGGATATTGGAGTGGCACTGCACGCAGCCCACCGCATCCACCACCCGCATGCTGGTTGGCCCCTGGTGGTCTTTATGGCACGAGGCGCAGCGCTGGCCCTGGAACGTGCTCTGGTCGATTGCCTGGTTTGCAATATGGGATCCGGTTGCCTTGTGGCAACTGGTGCAGCTGCTGTCCGCCACGCGTTCGAACGGCTTGGCGTGGCA